>NZ_JBPQTL010000134.1:0-12197 GCF_051386295.1 Micromonospora sp. URMC 105
CGGCACCCGACTGGTCGCCCGGCTGATCGACTTCGGTCTGGTCTTCCTGCTCAACGTGCTGGTCAACGGGTGGTTCGTCTACCGGTACGTCCGCGAGCTCTCCCCCGCCCTCGACGAGGCGTGGCGGCGGGCCAGTACGGGCGACACCACCAACGCGCCGCTGCCGGCCCCGGGTGACCAGGCGGCCGGTCTCCAGATCGCCATCCTGGTGATCGCCACCGCGCTCTGGTTCGCGTACGAGGTGCCCGCGATGGCCGCCGGCGGGCAGACCTTCGGCAAGCGGGTGATGCGGATCAAGGCGGTCTCCGTCGAGGCGGACCAGCCGCTCGGCTTCGGCCGGGCGACCCGCCGGTGGAGCACGCTGGGCATGCCCACCCTGCTCTGGTACTGCTGCGGCTTCGGCCTGCTCCTGCAGTTCGTCGACGCGGTCTCCGCCCTCTTCGACCACCCGCTGCGCCAGGCGCTGCACGACAAGCGCGCACAGACCGTCGTGGTACGGCTGCCGCGACCCGGCGGCCCCGCCACCCCCGCCACCCCGCACGACCGTGCCGACTCCCCGGGAGACACCCCATGACCGACGCCGGACGTCACCACCCCGCGCTGCGCCTGACCCGCGCCGACCTGGACGCGCTGCCGAACTACGTGCCGGGTCGCAGCCCGGCGGACCTGGCGCGTGAGCTGGGTCTGCCGGAGGCGATCAAGCTGGCCAGCAACGAGGTGCCGTACGGCCCGCTGCCCGGCGTGGTCGAGGCGGTCACCGAGGCGGTCACCGGCTCGCACCGCTACCCCGACATGGGCGTGGTCGCGCTGCGCCAGGCGCTGGCCGAGCGGTACGGCGTCGACGCCGACCGGATCGCCACCGGCTGCGGGTCGGTGGCGCTGGCCGAGCACCTGGTCCGGGCCACCTGCCTGCCCGGCGACGAGCTGCTCTACTCGTGGCGGTCGTTCGAGGCGTACCCGATCATCGCGGCGACCAGCGGCGCGACCAGCGTGCGGGTGCCCAACGACGCCGGGCACGGGCACGACCTGACGGCGATGGCCGCGGCGGTGACCGAGCGGACCCGGATGGTGCTGGTCTGCAACCCGAACAACCCCACCGGCACCGCGGTACGCAAGGCGGAGCTGGACCGATTCCTCGACTCCGTCGGCGAGGACGTGCTCGTCGTGATCGACGAGGCGTACCGCGAGTTCGTCACCGACCCCGACGTGCCGGACGGCCTGACCTACCTGGACCGGCCGAACGTGGTGGTGCTCCGCACGCTCTCCAAGGCCTGGGGCCTGGCCGGGCTGCGGATCGGCTTCCTGGTCGCGGCGCCCGAGGTGGCCGCCGCCGTCCGCAAGGTGGTCACCCCCTTCTCCACCAGCATGGCCGCCCAGGCCGGGGCGCTGGCCGCGCTGGCGCAGGCGGACGAGGTGCAGCGGCGCTGCGCGCTGGTCGTCGCCGAGCGGGACCGGGTCACCGAGGCGCTGCGCAAGCTGGTCCCGGACGTGCCGTCCAGCCAGGCCAACTTCGTCTGGCTGCCGCTGGGCGACCGGGCGGTGGACTTCGGCAAGGCGTGCGAGGCGCGCGGTGTGATCGTCCGGCCGTTCGCCGGCGACGGGGTGCGGGTCACCATCGGCACCCCGGCCGAGAACGACGCCTTCCTCCTGGCGGCGGAGTCGGCGCTCGCCTGAGCGCGGTGACCGGTCCGCCTCCGCCCGATCCGGTGGAGGCGGACCTCAGGTCGCGGCCAGCACCACCGGCTCGGCCATCAGGAAGTAGCCCTGGTCGTCGTCCTCCGGACCGGCCCCCTCGCGCAGCCGCTCGACGGCCACGTAGCCGTCGACCGCGTACGCCCGCCCCGGCTGCCAGCCGATGCCGTCCCGCCCGACCGTCATCAGAAAGCGGGACCGCTGCGCCCCGGTCCTCGGGTCCAGCGTGATCAGGTCCCGCTGCCGGGTCAGCACGTGCACCCGACCGGGCTCGGCCGCGATCACCCGCACCTCGCCCAGGTCGCCCCGCCGCCACCGCAACTTCCCGGTGCGCGCGTCCCGGCCGATCAGCACGCCGTCGGTCACCCCGACGGCGAACTCGCCGCAGAGCGTGACCTCCTCGGCGCCCAGGACCGGCGAGGGAACCGGCGCACCGGGGCCGACCAGCCAGCCCCGGCCGTCCGAGGTGCGCAGCCCGCGGCACTGCGAGTGCGGGGTCAGGCACCCCAGCGGCGTGACGGACAGCTCCCGGCCGGCGGCGGGGGGACGCCAGCGGGTGCTCACCGCCCCGGTCGCGACGTCGCGGAACTCCACGGTCGCCGGGTCGGCACAGGCGTCCACCGAGAGGACCTGGCCGGCCGCCGTGGTCCCGAGATCGGTGCGGCACTCGGCGTCCCCGGCGGCCCGCCAGAGCTCCCGCCCGTCGGCCAGCGCGTACCCGCGCAGCCCACCCTTGCCGGACGCCACCAGGGTGGTCCGGCCGTCCGGAGCCGGCGCGACGAAGATCCCCCGCGGGTCCCAGACGACGGCCGCGCCGGTCCGCCGGGCGGCGAAGTCCGACCCGGGCACCGGGCCATCGGCCCGCCAGGCCACCTTCCCGGTACGGCCGTCCAGCGCCACCAGTTTCCCGTCCGACCAGCGGCTCACCACCGTGGTGCCGGAGACCAGCACCGCGTGCAGCTCGGCCGGCCACCGCCGGTACGACCAGAACGGGGTGACCCGGTGCCGGCTGTCGGCGGGCCGGTCGGCGTAGACCTGGCGCTGGGCCGCGTACACCCGGAGCCGGCCGTCGACGATCAACGGCGCGACGGGCAGCCGGCCCACCACGCCGACCGCCGGGGTGTCCAGTGGCGGCAGGTCGTCCTGGGCGGGCGTGACGACCTCGGCGGGCGCCAGCACCCGGTAGCCGACGACGGCGACCGCCCCGAGGGTGAGCAGCGCCGCGAGCACGACCACGATCCGTCGCCGGCCCTTCGGGACACCCATGCGCACCTCCGCCCGGCACCCTACCGAGACGACCCCGGGCCGCCCCGCGCAGGTCGCGACGGGCACTCGGCGGGGATCAGGCCGCCTCGGTGTCGCTGGCGCGCACCGCGGCGGCGAGGTCGGCGAGGTCGCGGCGCATGGCGCCCTCCACCGCGCGGGCGGCCAGCCCGCCGAAGAGCAGCGCGACCACCCGGCCGTACGGAGCGATCGGCACCGCCTGCTGCTCCACCGTGACCGCCGTGCAGCCCCGGCCTCGGCGGCGCACGGTGCGCACGGTCCAGGTGATCCGGTAGTCCACGCCGAGGCCGGGCGAGCTGAGCACCAGCCGGTGCGGCGGCCGCGCCTCCAGCACCACGAACTCCTCCGCCTGGTCGCCGCCGTCCGGCCTGGTGCGGGTCTCCCGCCACGCGGTGCCCGGAGCCAGCCGGCCCTGGGTCAGCAGCTCGACGCCACCGACGGTGCCGAGCCACTCCGCGCGGACCGGCAGGTCGACCAGGAGCGCCCACACGTCGTCGGCCCGCGCCTCGATGAACTCGGTGACCGTGACCGTCGACATGACACCTCCCGTGGCGTCCACGGTACGGCGGGTGAGCGCGCCACGGGGGGTGCTGCGACGGAATTTCCGTCACCGGTGCCCCGGATCGGGGCACCGGCGCGGTTCGCCTGGTCGGTCAGGGGCGGAATCCGTCGAGGCGGATCGCCTCGACGAACGCCGTCCAGCCCGGCGGACCGACGACGAGCACCGGCCCGTCGGGGTCCTTGGAGTCGCGTATCCCGACCACGCCGCGATCGCGTACGAGGTTGTCCGCCACCTCCACGCAGAGCCCTTGATCGTTCGAACGACTACTGGTGCGCCAGATCGCGCCCACGAGATCGCTCATGTTCGTACCTCCTGTCCGCTGGGACGTGCCACGCCGGTCACGACCCACGCCGCCCCGGGACGGGACGGCGTGGGGTGGTGACCGAATCCGGTCGATCAAACGCGGCAGGAGGGCCCGGCGGTCGCACAGCCGGTGCGACCGGCGAAGACGGATCGTCAGCGGGCCGGCAGGATCCGCCCGGTGACCTCGCCCAGGGCGATGGTGGTGCCGTCCGGGCCGGGGGCGGTGGCCCGGATGGTGACCGTGTCGCCGTCCTCCAGGAAGGTGCGGGTCTCGCCGCCACCGACCTTGACCGGCTCGGTGCCGCCCCAGGTCAGCTCCAGGAACGAGCCGACCTGGCCCCGGTCCGGCCCGGAGACGGTGCCGGAGGCGTAGAGGTCGCCGGTGCGCAGCGAGGCCCCGTTGACGGTGAGGTGGGCCAACTGCTGGGCAGGCGTCCAGTACATGGTCGCGAACGGCGGCTCGGCGACCCGCTCGCCGTTCCACTCCACCGCCAGCCGCAGGTCCAGCCCCAGGTGCGGGGTGTCGCGCAGGTAGTCCTGCACCGGCGGGTCCTGCTCCGGCGCCGGCACGAACGCGTCGGCGAGCGCGTCCAGCGGGGTCACCCAGGCCGAGACCGAGGTGGCGAAGGACTTGCCCAGGAACGGGCCGAGGGGCTGGTACTCCCAGGCCTGGATGTCCCGGGCGGACCAGTCGTTGACCAGCACCACCCCGAAGACGTGGTCGGCGAAGTCGGCGGCGGCGACCCGGTCACCGAGGGCGCTCGGTACGCCGACCACGAAGCCCACCTCGGCCTCGATGTCGAGGCGTACGGAGGGGCCGGCGGTCGGGCCCTGCGGGGTGGCGCGCTGCCCGGTGGGGCGGACCACCGGGGTGCCGGAGACGACCACCGTGCCGGCCCGGCCGTGGTAGCCGATCGGCAGGTGCTTCCAGTTCGGCAGCAGCGCCGGCTGGCCGGGGCGGAAGATCTGCCCGACGTTCGAGGCGTGGTGCTCGGAGGAGTAGAAGTCGACGTAGTCGGCCACGTCGAACGGCAGCAGCAGCTCGGCCTCGGCGAGCGGCACCAGCAGCGGCTCCACCGCCGCCCGGTGGGCGGGGTCGGTGAGCAGCTCGACGATGCGCTGCCGCACCGACGTCCACTGCGGACGGCCCAGCGCCATGAAGTCGTTGAGGGTGGGGCGGCCCAGCGCCCCGGCGGCGAGCACCAGCCCGGCGGCCTCCGCGCCGGCCAGGTCGAGCACCAGGTCGGCGACGCGTACGCCGATCCGCGGCCCGCGCCCGTCGTGCCGGAACACCCCGTACGGCAGGTTGGTCACCCCGTACGGCGAACCGTCCACGCCAGTCACCCAGCTCATGCCACCACTCCGCTGCGCTCGTTCATCGGTCGAATCCCCCGTTCACCAGCCCCAGCCGGATCAGATCGGTCATTGGTTCCAGGATGCTGCACGAGCCGAAGCCGACCCAGAGCGGCCGCTGCTCGTCGCACCGCGCCCGGGTCTGCTCGACCAGGGGCCGCGGGTCGGTCGCGGCGAGCAGGGCGGCGACGGCGTCCACCTCGGCGCCCTCGGCGGCGGCGAGGGTGGCGGCCAGCACGTTGCCGAAGCCGTGGTGGGTGAAGCCGGTCTCCGGGTCGAGGTGGCGCACCGCGTGGTGCAGCCCGGCGGTCAGCTTGAACGGCAGGCCCCGGTCGCGGCAGGCGCAGATCACCGCGGCCAGCTCGACCGGGGTGGGGAAGAGTTCGGCGGCCAGCCCGCCGGTGCGGAACTTCGCCGCGACCGGCAGCCCGTCGGCCCGCGCCGCGGCCAGGGTGTCCAGCGCGCCGGTCAGGCCGAAGGTCAGCGGGACCTCGGCGTAGACGGCGACGCCGGTCAGCCGCTCGGCCAGCTTCAGCAGCTCGGCCAGCCCGGGCTGCGGGTCCTCGCCGCGCTTGGCGACGGCCACCTCGAGCTGGCGGACGGTGATCCGGCGATCGGCCTCGGCGAGGGCCGCGTCGAGCCGGCCGATCGGCAGGTCACCGATGACGCCGACCGCGAACGACTCGCCGGGACCGAGCAGGTCGGCCAGGGCGGGCAGGGTCGAGGCGGGCAGCAGCAGCGGGCCGACCAGGTCGGCGTACCAGGCGTCGCGGTGCCCGTGGTGCGCGGCGACGGCGTCCGGCAGGGACGCGCTGCCGGGCGGGAAGACGGCGGCGTCGTCGACGAGGCCGGTGAAGAGGTGGGGGACCTGCGTTGACACGAGACAAGAATCTACGGGACGCTACAAGGAACGGACAACAGCGTCCGATTATCGGACGCCATCGGCCGGAGAACGGGATATAACGGGAGGCGACATGCCGTACTACCGCAGCGTCGGCGAGGTACCCCGCAAGCGGCACACCCAGTTCCGTCAGCCCGACGGCAGCCTCTACGCCGAGGAGCTGATGGGCCAGGAGGGTTTCTCCTCCGACTCGTCCCTGCTCTACCACCGGTACGCGCCGACCGCGATCGTCGCCGCCGAGGAGTTCACCCCGCCTGCGTACACCCGGGTGCCGAACCTCCCGCTCAAGCCGCGTCACCTGCGTACCCACAAGCTCGACGGCACGGGCGCCGACCCGGTCCTCGGACGGCGCTACCTGCTGGCCAACGACGACGTCCGGATCGCGTACGTGCTGGCCGACCGGCCCTCCCCGCTGTACCGCAACGCCACCGGCGACGAGTGCCTCTACGTCGAGGCCGGCACGCTGCGGGTGGAGTCCACCTTCGGCGTGCTCGACGCGGTGGCCGGCGACTACGTCGTCATCCCCACCTCGACCGTGCACCGGCTGGTGCCGACCGGCGACGCGCCGACCCGGCTGCTCGCCGTCGAGGCGACCGGGCACATCGGCCCGCCCAAGCGCTACCTGTCGGTGCGCGGCCAGTTCCTGGAGCACTCGCCGTACTGCGAGCGGGACGTCCGGGGGCCGGACGCGCCGCTGCTGGTCGACGGCACCGACGTCGAGGTGCTGGTACGCCACCGGCGCGGGTGGACGAAGCACGTGTACGCCAACCACCCGTTCGACGTGGTCGGCTGGGACGGGCACATGTACCCGTGGTCCTTCTCCATCCACGACTTCGAGCCGATCACCGGCCGGATCCACCAGCCGCCGCCGGTGCACCAGACCTTCCAGGGCCCGAACTTCGTCATCTGCTCGTTCGTTCCGCGCAAGGTGGACTACCACCCCGACGCCATCCCGGTGCCGTACAACCACCACAACGTCGACTCCGACGAGATGCTCTTCTACACCGGCGGCAACTACGAGGCCCGGCGCGGCTCCGGCATCGAGCAGGGCTCCATCTCGCTGCACCCGTCGGGCTTCACCCACGGCCCGCAGCCGGGTGCGGCGGAGCGCTCCATCGGGGCCGACTTCTTCGACGAGCTGGCGGTCATGGTGGACACCTTCCGCCCGCTCGACCTCTGCGACGCGGCCGGCGAGTGCGAGGACGAGGGGTACGCCTGGACCTGGTCCCGCCGCCCCTGACTCGGGCCCGGGGTCGACCCGCCGCAACCGGTGCCGCCGGCCGGGGGGTCAGGCGGCCTCGTACACCAGCGCGACGGCGATGCCGGCGAGCCCCTCGCCGCGTCCGGTGAAGCCGAGCCCGTCGCTGGTGGCGGCGGAGACGGTGACCGGCGCGCCGGCCGCCGCGGAGAGCACCCGCTGCGCCTCCTCACGGCGCGGCCCGATCCGGGGCCGGTTGCCGACCACCTGGACGGAGATGTTGCCGATCTCGAAGCCGGCCGCGCGGACCCGCCGGGCCGACTCGGTCAGCAGCGCCACCCCGGAGGCGCCGGCCCACTCGGGCTGGTCGACCCCGAAGTTGGCGCCGAGATCGCCGAGCCCGGCGGCGGAGAGCAGCGCGTTGCAGGCGGCGTGCGCGACCACGTCGGCGTCGGAGTGACCGGCCAGGCCGTCCTGGCCCGGCCAGTGCAGCCCGGCGAGCCAGCAGGGCCGGCCCGGCGCGAAGGCGTGGATGTCGGTGCCGACGGCGACCCGGGGAACGATCATGAGCCGAGGGTACGCGTCAGTGGCCGGCGGCCAGCAGGTACTCGGCGAGCGCGAGGTCGAACGAGCGGGTGACCTTCAACGCGTACTCCGAGCCCGGTACGCAGAAGACCGGTACGCCCTGCTTCTCGACCAGCCCGGCGTCGTCGGTGAGCGGGTCGCCCGCCGCGGCGTGCGCGGCGGCGAGCACGTCCCGCCGGAAGCCCTGCGGGGTCTGCACGGCGCGCAGCGCGGACCGGTCGACGGTGCCGAGGACCACCTCGCCGGTGCCGACCTCCTTGATCGTGTCGACCACCGGGAGCACCGGGATCACCGCGTGGTGCCCGGCGCGGACCGCTGCCGCCACCGACTCGACCAGCTCGGGTGGGGTCAGCGCGCGAGCGGCGTCGTGCACGAGCACGATGTCGGGCCCCGGCGGCACGGCGGCCAGGGCGGCCGCCACGGACGCCTGGCGCTCCGCGCCGCCCGCCACGACCACGACCGGCGCCACGGGGGCCAGCAACCGCTGGACCGCTGCGACCTCGGCCGCCGGGGCGGCCACCACGATGGTGTGCACCGACGCCGCGGCGGCGATCCGGCGTACGGCGTGCACCAGCAGCGGCTCGCCGCCGAGCAGGCGCAGTGCCTTCGGCGCGCCGGGGCCGAGGCGTACCCCGGCACCGGCCGCAGGCACGAGGACCGCGACGTCACCGCGCGGATTCAGCTGCGCGGTCACGTCGCGGTCCTGGTGGTTTCTTTGCTCTGGGACGGGTACGACGATCCGGTGGGATCAGGCCTCGGTCAGGACCTTGTCGAGCAGCGTCTCCGCCTCGTCCTTGGTGCTCTTCTCGGCCAGCGCGACCTCGCCGACGAGAATGTCGCGGGCCTTGGCGAGCATGCGCTTCTCACCCGCGGACAGACCCCGCTCCCGCTCCCGGCGCCACAGGTCGCGGACGACCTCGGCGACCTTCAGCGGGTTGCCGGAGGCCAGCTTCTCCAGATTCGCCTTGTAACGCCGCGACCAGTTGGTCGGCTCCTCGGTGTGCGGTGCACGGAGCACGTCGAAGACCTTGCCCAGGCCCTCTTCGCCGACCACCTCGCGCACACCCACGATCTCGGCGTTCTCAGCGGGCACCCGGACCGTCAGGTCACCCTGCGCGACCCTCAGGACGAGGTACTCCCTGGGCTCGCCCTTGATGACCCGAGTCTCGATTGCCTCGATGAGTGCGGCCCCGTGGTGGGGGTAAACAACGGTCTCGCCGACACTGAAAACCATAGGTTCGAAACCCCTTTCGCTGTGTCTAGGGTAACACGCTCAGGCACGGATGTCTCACCGCTGTCCTGACCGTTGGCGCAGCTCAGGGGCCCTGTGAGAGGTATTTCTTCGGCTTGACAGGCAGTCAAACCGATGGTTTGCACACGCTCCGTGATGAACGGATGACAACCCGGTACGGGTGATCGGAGCGTGGATTTCTCGGGCTACGCGCTTCTCCCATGGTAGCCCGGCAGCGCCCGGCCCGCCCAGGTCTGGCGGCAGCAGGGGGCATTGCGGGACGCTGAAGGGGTACCGCTGTCCGCTCACGAGCACTTCTGGCGGGGGTCCGATGAGCATGCCTGACGCAGAGGGCCACGGCCCGTCCGACGGCCTGCCCGACCTGCCTCCGGAGTGGGGTCGGGTGGTCGTGCCGGACGACGCGTCGGCGCTGGCCGAGGAGGCCGAGCAGCTCCGTCGCGAGCTGCGGCGCCAGGCCGCCGGCACCCGCCCCCGCCGACGGTTCGGGCTGACCCTGCGCCCCGACGGGCGGCCACCCGTCGCCCTGCCCGTGCTGATCCTGGTGGTGGCGTTGCTCACCACCGTCGGCGGCCTGCTCGCGGTCACCTGGCCCCGCTCGCCCCGCGGCACCGAGCGACCGACCGTCCTGCCGTACCCCTCGTCGGCCGCACCCGGCACCCTGACCGGCCGGCCGCTGCCGGCGCTGGACCTGGTCGACGCCGGGCAGTCGCCGGTGCCGCTGCGACGGCTGCTGCCCGCGATGATCATCCTGGTGGACGCCTGCGCCTGCACCGAGCAGGTCGCCGCCGCGACGGCCGCCGCCCCCGCCGGCGTCTCGGTGGTCACCGTGACCGGCAGCCGTACGGTCGGCCCCGACCCGATCCCCGGTGGACCGGTACGCGCCCTCGCCGACCCGGCCGGCGGCGTACGCGCCGCGCTGCACCTCGACCCCCGCCCCGGCATCGCCACCGCGCTGCTGGTCGACCGCTCCGGCACGGTCCAGCGGGTCATTCCCGACCTGGCCGCCGCCGGCGACTACCGGGCCGATCTGAGCCGTCTGGTCCGCTGACCCGGCCCGGCGGTCCGGACGCCGATCCCGGCACCGCGCCCGGGCGCCGATCACAACGACCCGGCTCAGGGCAGGGCGACCAGTTGCGCGGCCAGCTCGACCGGCCTGGCACCCACGGCGGAGAACTCGATCCGGATGGGCGCCGTCGGATCCGGCAGGTCGAACTCACCCAGCCCGCCGTTGCAGGTCGTCCGGGCGGTGTCGGTGCCCGGACCGTGGTCGATCGAGATCGCCAGCTCACCGGCGCCGGTGCAGCGGTACTGCAACAGGTGCCGCGCCCCGTCGGCCGCCGACTGCCGGCGTACCGGTTCCTGACCCGGGAGCAGCGTCAGCCGCTCCCGCCAGAGGGTGTCGGTGAACCGGGGCAGCGCGACCTCGCCGTCCTCGCCCGGCAGCGCGGTCGCCTCGATGACGCGGCCGGAGCCGTCGACATGGACCCGGACGGCCGCGCCGGGGTTCGCGGCCAGCACCTCGTCGAGGGTCTGCGGGGACCGGGACGGGACGGCACCGCGCAGCGGCGGGCTCGTCCCCACCGCCACTCCGCGCGGGTCGGTGGCCGGAGCCTCGGCCCACCACCACCAACCACCCGCTGTCAGGGCGAGCAGGGCCGCCACCGCCAGCAGGCCGCCGCGTAGCCGGTCGTCCGGCCGGTCATCCACTCGACGAGCGTAACCAGCCACCGCCGAACCCGCCGTCCCGTCGGCGTCGTGGCACCGGCGTCGGCGCGGCACCGGCGTCGCGGCTTGGCGGCCTTGCGGCCTTACGGCGTCGCGCCGCAGCGCGGCAGCGGTGTTGTGGCGTCGCGGCGGTGCGGCGGTGCGGCAGAGGGCCGGCGGCGGCGCGGTTCAGGGGCGGCGTTCCAGCAGGGCGGCGTAGAGGGTCAGGCCCGGCCCGAAGGCCAGCATCACGATCCGCCGGGGCGGCACGGGCGCCCGCAGCAACCGGTCCAGGATCAGCAGCACCGTCGGGGACGAGCAGTTGCCGTGCTCGTCGAGCGTCGCCCGGGAGGCCGCGAGGGCCTCCGGCGGCAGGGCCAGCTCCCGCTCCACCACGTTGAGGATGCGCGGGCCGCCCGGGTGCACCGCCCAGCCGTCCACCTCGGAGATGTCCGTGCCGTGCCGGGCCAGCAGGCCGTCCACCAGCCCCCGGACGTGCGTGGAGAGCACCTGCGGGACCTTCGGCGACAGGCCCATCCGGAAGCCGGTGTCGGTCACGTCCCAGGTCATGTGGTCGGCGGTGGAGGTGTCGGTGACCGAGGTGACCTCCCGCAGCGCGTACCCACCGCGAGCATCCGGGTCGGTCGCACCGGGAACCACCACGGCGGCGACCGCGGCGTCGGAGAAGAGCGCGTGCGAGACGATCTGCTGGGTGTCCATCCGCGCGCTCGCCGGCTGGATGTGCAGGCTGGTCAGCTCGGCGCAGAGCAGCAGCGCCGGGCGCCCGCGCGCGGTGACGAAGTCGGCCGCCGCGCCGAGCCCGGGCAGCGCGGCGTAGCAGCCCATGTGCCCGACGAACATGCGCTGCGTGTCCGGGGCCATGCCCAGGTCACGGGCGAGCAGGATGTCCAGCCCCGGGGTGGCGTACCCGGTGCAGGAGCAGACCACGAAGAGCCCGACGTCGCCGGCGGCGAGACCGGCGGAGGTCAACGCCCGGCCCACCGCCTCCTTGCCCAGCGGCAGCGCCTCGACCTGGTAGCGCCGCATCCGGCGCTCGGTCGGCCACTCGGAGACGTCCTCCAGCAGCGGATTGACCGCGGCCTGGCGGCGGGTCACCCCGGAGTGCGCGAAGATCCGCTCGGCCAGCGCCCGGGTGGTGCCGGAGAAGTGCCGGGAGAAGAACCCCTCCCAGAGCTCGTTCTGCGCGGCGCCCGGCGGCTGTGCCGTACCGAGACCCGCGACGACTGGTACGGCCATGTCCCCCACCTCTCGTCCACGACTGCACGCCCGGCGACCTCGGACGTCTGCGCGGACTGGCTCGGCATCGCGGCGCTGGGTGGGGACCCGGATCGCGACGGATCGA
>NZ_JBPQTL010000135.1:0-11871 GCF_051386295.1 Micromonospora sp. URMC 105
CCGCCCCCGCTTTGCGGTGTGTCGGGGTGACCGCCGACCCGGACAGCCCGACACGCCGCAAACCGGCGCGACGGCCAGGGGCCAGGACGGGCCGCGTGGAGGGCGTCGGGTGGGGCCGTCACGGGTAACCACCTACGGGTACGGGGTCGCCGGATCCGTCTTGCGACGGAGGGCGCGGTGGTAACCCCTTCCTACCGTTGGTTGCAGAGCGGCGGATCGCCGCAGAGTGGGAGTACGACGATGAGTCGCAAACTGGTCCGGCCCCGCGAGGGGCGCATGCTCGCCGGCGTCTGCGTCGGCCTGGCCCGCCGGTACAACACCTCGCCCTTCATGATCCGGCTGCTGTTCCTGCTGTCGCTGCTGCTGCCCGGCACCCAGGTGATCGTCTACCTGGTCCTCTGGGCCCTGATGCCGAACGAGGACCGCGCCGCCACCCGCTACTGACCTCCCCCGCACGGCAGCGCCCGCCCCGGTACCTCGGGGCGGGCGCTGCCGGTTGCGGGGTCAGGGGGCGGCGTAGGTGACGGTGACCTTCTCGTAGCCGAGGGAGCGGAGCAGCCCCTCCAGCATCTTGCGGGTGTTCTCCTCGGCGCGCTGGGTCAGCCCGCTGTCCCGCGCCGCCGCGGTGATCCGTTCCTCGGCGAGCTGGTAGACCTGCTGCTGCCGGTTGGGGTCGCCGTTGACCAGCTCGCCGAGCCGGTTGAGCAAGCCGCGCTCCTCGGCGAAGACGTAGCTCTTCTCCATGTCGAGGTTGGTCTTGCCGAGCTGCGGTGCGGGCAGCTTGATCTCGACGGACTTGCCGTCGGCGGACTCGACCACCGCGCCCTCGGAGATCCTGGTGAAGTCGACGTACGCCTCGACGCTGCCCGCCCCGACGAAGAGGGTCCGCTGATTGAGCAGGAAGTCGGGCACGTTGTTGCGGTCGTTCTGGAGGTCGACCACGACCTGGAAGTTGCCCTCGGCGGCGACGTAGCGGCTGAGGTCCTGGATCGACTTGAGCAGCGGCGGCTGGCTGCGGTCGGTCTGTTCCTTGGCGAAGGGGTTGCGGAAGTCGGGGAAGATCCCGGTCGCCTGGGCGCCGAGCAGCACCACCACCACCAGCGCCGCCGCACCGAGCACCCAGAGCAGGCCACGGGCGGGCGCCGGCCTGACCGGCCGCGGCGCGGGGGCGTCGTCCGACCGGGCCGGGAGCGTGTCGGCGGTCGGGTAGCCGGGGAACTCCCTGGTGGGCTGGTTGATGTCACCGTCGCGGGCCATGGCCCTCACCGTCCTCGTCAGACACGTCGTCTTCCCATGACGGTACGTGCCGGATACGACAGCCGCGCGGCGAGCGACCCGAACGGGTGAGGCCGGTCAGGCGAAGGCCGACACCCCGGTCAGCTTCTGCCCGATGACCAGCTGGTGGATCTCCGAGGTGCCCTCGTAGGTCAGCACGCTCTCCAGGTTGTTGGCGTGCCGCATCACCGGGTACTCACCGGAGACGCCGTTGGCGCCCAGGATCGTGCGGCACTGGCGGGCGATCGCCAGCGCCTCGCGGACGTTGTTCAGCTTGCCCACGCTGACCTGCTCCGGGCGCAGCTTCCCGGCGTCGGCGAGCCGGCCCAGGTGCAGCGCCAGCAGGTAGCCCTTGTTCCACTCGACGGCCATGTCGGCGAGCTTGGCCTGGGTGAGCTGGAAACCGGCCAGCGGCCGGCCGAACTGGGTCCGGGTGGTGGCGTAGTCGAGCGCCGTCGTCAGGCAGTCGCGGGCCGCGCCGAGCGCACCCCAGACGATGCCGTGCCGGGCCTCGGTGAGGCAGCTCAGCGGCGCCTTCAGCCCGATCGCGCCGGGCAGCTGGGCGTCCGCCGGGAGCCGGACGTCGTCGAGGGCGATCTCGCCGGTCAGCGAGGCGCGCAGGGACATCTTCTGCCGGATCTCGCGCGCCGTCACCCCCGGCGTGTCCATCGGTACGGCGAAGCCGCGAACGCCTTCGTCGGTGCGCGCCCAGATCACGCCGACCTCGGCGATCGGTGCGTTGGTGATCCACATCTTGGCGCCGTCGAGCACCCAGTCGTCGCCGTCGCGGCGCGCCCGAGTGGCCATCGAGGCCGGGTCGGAGCCGTGGTCGGGCTCGGTCAGGCCGAAGCAGCCGATCGCCTCACCGGCCGCCATCGACGGCAGCCAGCGCTGCTTCTGCTCCTCGCTGCCGTAGCGCCAGATGGCGTACATGGCGAGCGAGCCCTGCACCGAGACCAGCGAGCGGATGCCGGAGTCGCCGGCCTCCAGCTCCAGGCAGGCCAGCCCGTACGCGACCGCCGAGGCGCCGGCGCAGCCGTACCCGGTCAGGTGCATGCCGAGCAGGCCGAGCTTGCCGAACTCGCGGGCCAGCTCACGGGCCGGCACGTGGCCCTGCTCGTACCAGTCGGCGACGTGCGGGCGTACCCGGTCGTCGACGAGCTGGCGCACGACGGCGCGGATCTGGCGCTCCTCCTCGCTGAGCGAGGCGTCGACGTCGAGCAGGTCCACCGGTGCGGTCATGGGGGCCACCTTAACGAGTCTTCAGGCGGGCGTCATCCGTCCTGACCGCCGAGCACCAGCACCCGGGCGTGGATCTGGTTGCGCTGCTGCAGCGCGGCGCGCAGCGCGCGGTGCAGCCCGTCCTCCAGGTAGAGACCGCCGTTCCACTGCACCACGTGCGGGAACAGGTCGCCGTAGAAGGTGGAGTCCTCGGCGAGGAGCTTGTCCAGCGCCAGCTCCCGCTTGGTGGTGATGAGCTGGTCCAGCCGCAGCGGGCGCGGCGGGATCTCGGCCCACTGCTTGAGCGTGAAGTTGTGCTCCGGGTACGGACGCCCGTCCCGGACCGCTCTGAAGATCACGGCACGCTCCCCTCCCCGTGGTCGGGCCGACCGACGGCGCGGAGCCGGGTCACGCCGTGGCACCGCGCGGTACGGCACCGATGACCGTGCCAGCCTAACCGCCTCCGCCACACTGCGTTTTACTCCCTCATGTCGGTTTCGCTACCGCCGATACCCATCCCGGACCGTACGAACCACGCTCAACTCCACCGGCCGCGCCGGACCACCTCGCCGACCGGACGCCGCCCCCGCCGCAGCGACGGTGACCGGTGGTCGGGAGCCCGGTAACCGACGGTGATCGCACCGATCGGCTGGTACTCCTCGGGGACCCCGAACGCCTCCCGGTAGGCCGCCAGCCGTTGCGGCGGGATGCCGAAGAAGCAGGCGCCCAGCCCCTCGTCGACGGCGGTGAGGAGCATCAGCAGCGCGGCGAACCCGGTGTCGACGTACCAGTAGGGCACCGGCCAGCGCTCGGCCGCCCGATCCGCCCAGCCCTTGTCCGGCTCGGCGTACCGCTCCAGGTAGGCCGAGCGGTTCGCGTGCGGCACGACGATCAGCGGCGCCCGGCGCATCCCGGCCAGCCAGCGCTCCCGGCCGCCGCCGCCGGGGGTGGCCGCCGTCCAGAACCGCTCCCGGTCCTCCGGGGTCTCCAGCACCAGGAAGCCCCAGCCCTGCGCGAACCCGGCCGACGGCGCCCGTACCGCGTGGTCGAGCAGCCGGTCCACCACGTCCGGCGGGACGGGCCGGTCCGGGTCGTAGTTGCGCACCATCCGGCGTCGCCGGACGGCCTCGCCGAACTCCACGGCCCGGCCGCTCAGACGCCGGGCCGGACGCCCCAGGCGCCCCGCCAGGTGGTGCCGGGCTCCAGCGTGATCACGTCCTTGCCGGAGCGGAACGCGTCGGCCGGGCAGGTCATCGGCTCCACCGCCACCGACCGCCGGTGCCGCTCCCCGGTCAGGGTGTCGCCGGTGAAGACCTGCCACCAGCCGAACTCCCGGTCCGCCCAGACGTGCACCGCGGCGGAGCCGTCGGGCGCGGCCAGGGTCACCGACGAGCCGCCGTCGGCGTCCCGGAGCAGGTCACCGAAGGCCAGGTCGAGCACCGCGTCGCCGATCGGGCGGGGCTCGGTGAAGTCGTACTCGGTGCCGGCCACGGCGGTGGCGCCGACCGGGAGCAGCCGGCTGTCCAGCAGCGTCCGGATCCGCCCTGGTACGCGCAGCGACAACTCCTCCACCGGCACGCCGGGAAGTTGCAGGTAGGGGTGCATCGAGTAGCCGAACGGGGCGGCCTCCCCGCCGAGGTTCGTCGCCTCGTACGCGATTCGCAGGCCGTCCGCCGAGACGCTGAACCGGCTGCGCAGCCGCAGCGGCCACGGGTACCCCGGGGTGGGTGGCAGGTCGTAGCCGACCGTGACGGCGTCGGCGGACTGCTCGACCAGCTCCCACGGCACCCAGTTGACCAGGCCGTGGATCGCGTTGTTCCGGTCCGGTTCGGTGAGCGTGAGCTGCAACGAGCGCTCGCCGAAGGTGTACTGCCCGTCGCGGATGCGGTTGGGCCAGGGCGCCAGCACCTGCCCGGCTCCGCCGGGGCAGATCTCGTCCGGGCCGTACCCGTCGACGTAGTCCACGCCGTCGTGCCGGTACGACCGCAGCCCACCGCCCACCTCGACGATGACCGCCTCGTGGCCGTCGGCGGCAATGGTCCATTGTGCCCCGGACGGCGGGCGGGTCGCGGCCTTCTCCATGTCAGGGGACCTTAGTCGCCGCCTGCGGAGCCCGTCGGACCCACCGGCCCGCTTCCCGCCCAGCGGCCGGCTCAGGCGCGGTCGGCGGCCGGGGTGGCCCGGTAGCGCAGCAGCGCCGGGAAGATCACCACCAGCACGACGGCGAGCACGGCGGAGATCAGGCCCCCGCCCACCCAGGCGACGCCGGTGCCGTACCCGGCCGCCACGGCGCCGGCCCGCAGGTCACCCAGGCGCGGCCCACCGGCGATGACGACGGTGTTGACGCCCTGGAGCCGGCCGCGCATCCGGTCCGGCGCGTAGACCAGCAGCATCGACTGCCGCAGCACCGCGCTGACCAGGTCGGACGCCCCGGCCACGGCGAGCAGCAGCACCACCAGCCAGAGCTGGCGGGCCAGCCCGGCCGCGGCCACCGCGAGGCCCCAGCCGACCACCGCCACCACCAGCACCAGGCCCTGCCGGCGCAGCCGGCCGATCCAGCCGGAGGTCAGCCCACCCAGCATCGCGCCGAGCGAGATCGCCCCGTACAGCCAGCCGATCGCCGCGCCGCCGCCGAACCGCTCCTGGGCCACCTCGGGAAAGAGCGCCCGCGGCATGGCCAGGACCATCGCGATCAGGTCGATGGCGAACGAGAGCATCAGCACCGGCGTGGTGGCCAGGTAGCGCAGCCCGTCGACGATGCTGGCCAGGCCGGCCTTGCGGGGGGCGCCGTCGCCGTCCGGGTCCGGCTCCGGCGGCAGCGCCGGCATCCGCACGGTCGCCCAGACGGCGGCCGTGAACAGGATCATGTCCAGCCCGTACGCGATCGGCAGCGCCACGTCGGTCCGCCAGCTCGCGAAGATCAGCCCGGCCAGCAGCGGCCCGGCGACCGAGGCGGCGGTGTACGTGGTGAAGTTCAGCGTGCTGGCCGCCGGCACCAGCTCGGCCGGGACGAGCCGGGGGATGCTCGCCGTGCGGGCCGCCCCGCTGACCGCGAAGCCGACCGACTGGAGCGCCACCAGGGCCAGCAGCAGCACCGGGCTGCCCACCCGGAGCACCGCCTGCAGCAGCAGCGCCAGCATCGACGCCCAGAGCAGCGCCTGGCTGGCGAGCAGCACGCCCCGCCGGTCCCGGGCGTCGGCGACCGCCCCGCCCCAGAGCCCGAAGACCAGCAACGGCAGGAACGCGGCGATCCCGAGCAGGCCCACCCAGAACGAGTCCCGGGTCAGCGCGTACATCTCCACCGGCACGGCCACCGCCGTGAACTGGAAGCCGAGCATGGCGATGCCGCCGCCCAGCCAGATCCGCCGGAACTCCGGCACCGCCAGCGGGCGCAGGTCGATCGCCCAGCGGCGCGCCCCGCGCGGCCGGGTCGGGCTGGTCGCGGTCACGGGGCCAGCCGCTCCACGACCCAGTCGCCGCCGTCGGCGCGGCGGAATCGCAGCCGGTCGTGCAGCCGACTCGCCCGCCCCTGCCAGAACTCCACCGACTCGGGCCGGACCCGCAGCCCGCCCCAGTGCGGCGGCGCGGGGATCTGCGCCACGTCGGCGAACCGATCGACCACCGCCTGGTACGCCTCGTCGAGCGCCGCCCGGTCCGGCAGCAACCGGGACTGGGTGCTGGCCCAGGCCCCGAGCTGGGAGCCGCGCGGCCGGCTGGCGAAGTACGCCTCGGTCTCCGCCCGGTCGACCCGCTGCACCGGGCCGGCGACCACCACCTGCCGCTGCATCGGGAACCAGGGGAAGACCAGGCTGGCGTACGGGTTGGCGGTCGCCTCGGCACCCTTGCGGGAGTCGTAGTTGGTGTAGAAGACGAAGCCCTCGGGGTCGTAGCCCTTGAGCAGCACGGTGCGCCCGCTGGGGCGGCCGCTGGCGTCGGCGGTACCGACGATCATGGCGTTCGGCTCGGGCAGGCCGGCGGCGATCGCGTCGGCGAACCAGCGGTCGAACTGGGTGTACCAGTCCGCGGCCAGATCGGCCTCGGAAAGGCCCAGGTCGGCGGCGTACTCGTTACGCATGGCCGCCGGCGGCGGTGTGTCGCCCGTCACGTTGCTGCTCCCTCTCCCGGCGAGGCCCTCGTCCCCCGACGCTGGCCAGCCCCCACCGAACAGTCTCACCGAGGACGTGGCGGCCTCCACCGGCGGGGATGTCACGTGCGGCACAGTCGCAGTGGGTCGCGCACTTGGTTACCGAGCAGGCAAGATGTCACGAAACCATCCCTGAGGGTCGCCTAAGGTCTGGGCCGGACTGAGCCCGCGCGGGCGCACCGAGCCGGAAGCCAGGAGACGACATGTCTGACTTCAAACCGGGCCTGGAGGGCGTCGTAGCCTTCGAGACCGAGATCGCCGAACCCGACCGCGAGGGTGGCGCGCTGCGTTACCGCGGCGTCGACATCGAGGATCTGATCGGTCAGGTCTCCTTCGGCAACGTCTGGGCGCTGCTGGTCGACGGTCGGTTCGGCCCGGGCCTGCCGCCGGCCGAGCCGTTCCCGGTGCCGGTGCACTCCGGCGACATCCGCGTCGACGTGCAGTCCGCGGTCGCCATGCTGGCCCCGTACTGGGGTCTGGACCAGCTGCTGGACATCTCCGACGAGCAGGCCCGCGAGGACCTGGCCCGGGTCTCGGTGACCGCGCTCTCCTTCGTCGCCCAGTCGGCGCGCGGCCTCGGCCTGCCCGCCGTGCCGCAGAAGGAGATCGACAAGGCGGAGACGATCGTCGAGCGCTTCATGAAGCGCTGGCGCGGCGAGCCCGACCCGCGCCACGTCAAGGCCGTCGACGCGTACTTCATCTCGGCCGCCGAGCACGGCCTGAACGCCTCCACCTTCACCACCCGGATCGTCGCCTCCACCGGCGCCGACGCCGCGGCCTGCATCTCCTCCGGCATCGGCGCGCTCTCCGGCCCGCTGCACGGCGGCGCCCCCAGCCGGGTGCTGAGCATGCTGGAGGCCGTCGAGCGCAGCGGCGACGCCGAGGGGTACGTCAAGAGCGTCCTCGACCGCGGCGAGCGGCTGATGGGCTTCGGCCACCGCGTCTACCGGGCCGAGGACCCGCGCGCCCGCGTGCTGCGCCGGACCGCCAAGGAGCTGGGCGCGCCCCGCTTCGAGATCGCCGAGGCGCTGGAGAAGGCCGCGCTGGCCGAGCTCCAGGCCCGCCGCCCGGACCGGGTGCTCGCCACCAACGTCGAGTTCTGGTCGGCCGTGGTGCTGGACTTCGCCGAGGTGCCCGCGCACATGTTCACCTCGATGTTCACCTGCGCCCGGATGGGCGGCTGGAGCGCGCACATCCTGGAGCAGAAGAAGCTCCAGCGGCTGGTCCGGCCGTCCGCCCGCTACGTCGGGCCGAGCAGCCGCAAGCCCAGCGAGGTCGAGGGCTGGGACGCCATCCCGCACGGCGTCTGACCCGCGTACCCGTCGAAGGGCCCCGTCCGCGCGGACGGGGCCCTTCGCGTGCCACCGCCCGGCTCGCGTCGCCCCGGTTGTGGCGCATCCCTCAGCGCGCGGGGCGGTACCAGCCGCCGGACGGCCCGGCCGAGGTGCGAGGATGAAGGCTCGGCAGTGCCGCCGGACCGGGCTGGAGATCCCGGCCGCGCCCGTGCGTCCGCGCACGCGCCCGCCGCAGGTCCCCGCCCGGGGAAGGGCCCGCCCTCGCCCATGCGGAAGGATCTCGACAACCGTGGCTGACGCACCGACCATCCGGATTCCCGACGACCTCAAGCCCGCCGACGGACGGTTCGGCTGCGGCCCGTCCAAGGTCCGTCCGGCGGCCGTCTCCGCACTTGCGGACGTGGCCACCAGCTACCTGGGCACGTCGCACCGGCAGAAGACGGTCCGCGACGAGGTGGCCCGGTTGCGCCGGGGCATCGCCGAGTTCTTCTCCCTGCCCGAGGGCTACGAGGTGATCATCGGCAACGGTGGCACCACCGCCTTCTGGGAGGTCGCCACCTTCGGGCTGGTCCGTGACCGGGCCCAGTTCGCCAGCTTCGGCGAGTTCGGCGCGAAGTTCGCCAAGTCGGTCGCCGACGCGCCGTTCCTCGGCGAGCCGACCGTCCGCAAGTCCGCGGCGGGCAGCGCGCCCACGCTGGTCGCCGAGGCCGGCGTGGACGTCTACGCCACCCCGCACAACGAGACGTCCACCGGCGTCGCGGTGCCGATCAGCCGGGTGCCCGGCGCCGATCCCGGCTCGCTGCTGCTGGTCGACGCCACCTCGGGCGCGGGCGGCCTGGAGGTCAACGTCGGCGAGACCGACGTCTACTACTTCGCCCCGCAGAAGTGCTTCGGCTCCGACGGCGGCCTTTGGCTGGCCCTGATGTCGCCGGCCGCGCTGGAGCGGGCCACCGAGATCAAGGCGTCCGGCCGCTACATCCCGGCCTTCCTCGACCTGGTCACCGCGATCGACAACTCGCGGCTGGAGCAGACGTACAACACGCCGGCGCTGGCCACCATCTTCCTGGCCGCCGAGCAGACCGACTGGATGAACTCGCAGGGCGGGCTGGCCTGGGCGGCCAAGCGCACCGCCGAGAGCGCGGGCATCGTGTACGGCTGGGCCGAGCGCTCCGACGTGGCCACGCCGTTCGTCACCGACCCGGCGCTGCGCTCCAACGTGGTCGCCACCATCGACTTCGCCGACGAGGTGGACGCCTCGGCGATCGCCAAGGCGCTGCGCGCCAACGGCATCGTGGACACCGAGCCGTACCGGAAGCTGGGCCGTAACCAGCTGCGCGTCGCGCTCTTCCCGGCGATCGAGCCGGCCGACGTGGAGGCGCTGACCGCCTCCATCGACTACGTGGTGCAGCGACTCCAGTAGACGGTCACGGTGGGTGGCGGGCGGGGTCCCGTCGGCCACCCACCGTGATCATCGTCGCAGCTCAGTCGCGACATGCGGGTGTCGCATCCCCCACCTTCGGGTAGATGAGCGTACGGTGGTGCGAGGACGCCCGGGTGGCCGGCTCGTGGCGTGACGGCCAGCGAAGCGGGACGGAGGCAACGCCATGCGCCCAGTACGCTTCGTCGCCCTCTCCGAGGACGGCCAGGCTCTGGTGCTCGCCGACGAGGTCGGGCGCCTGCTCGCCCTCCCCATCGACGAACGCATCGCCACGGCGCTGCACGCCGAGCCCGGCGCGACGCCCCTGGCGGTGGTGGCGACCACCGTCGACCCGACGCCGTCGCTGTCCCCACGGGACATCCAGGCCCGGATCCGCTCCGGCGAGTCCGCCGAGGACGTCGCCCGCATCGCGGGCGTCCCGGTCGACCGGGTCCTGCGGTACGCCGGTCCGGTGCTCCAGGAGCGGGCGATGCTCGCCCAGCACGCCCGCCGTACCCGGCTCAAGGGCGCGGAGAAGCCCACCCCGCTCGCCGAGGTGGTCAACAATCGCCTCGCCCAGCACGGGATAGACACCGAGAAGATCTCCTGGGACGCGTACCGGCGCGACGACGGCACCTGGCGGATCATCGCCACCTGGCCGTCCGGCAAGGCCACCGCGCAGGCCGTCTGGGACCTCGACAAGCTCCGGCAGAACGTCACCCCGCACGACGACATGGCGCAGTACCTGTGCGCCGAGCGTCCGACGCCGATCCTCGGCCAGGAGCCGGCGCCGGAGCGGGGCGGGCACGCGCTGCCCGGCCCGTCACGCGGCGAGCCGAGCCGGGGCGGGCACGGCCTGCCGTCGGCCGGCGAGCACAGCCGCCCGGGGCGGGACCCGATCCGGGCCGGGCGCGACGCCCTGCTCGCCTCGCTGGACCGCCCGCTCGGCGGCACCTCCGGTCGCGGACTCGACCCGCGCTCCCCGGCAGCGATGGCCGGCCCCGACGCGCCCCGGCAGCGGGCTGTCGGCGGAGGCGCGGCGGCGCTGCTCGGCGGCGGTCAGGGGTCGGCGTTCGACGACGACTCGGACGCGCCGAAGGAGGTCCCGGCCGTACCGTCGCTGGCGGTGCTCAGGCCCCGCCGCACGGGCGCCGCGGCGGCCGCCGGCGGCGAGTCCACCGACGCGACCGGCAAGCCGCGCAAGCGGCTGCCGAGCTGGGACGACGTCCTCTTCGGCAGCGGCCCGGCGGCCCGCGAGTCCTCCTGATCCAACGGTCCACCCTGGCAGGCGCAAGGCACTCTAAGTGCCCGCGTGCCAGGGTGGACCCATGGAGTACACGAATCTGGGACGCACCGGTCTCTCGGTGAGCCGGCTCTGCCTCGGCACGATGAACTTCGGGCCGCAGACCACCGAGCCGGACAGCTTCGCCATCATGGACCGGGCGCTGGAACACGGCATCAACTTCTTCGACACCGCTGACGTGTACGGCTGGCAGACCGGTGAGGGGATCACCGAGCAGATCATCGGCCGCTGGTTCGCCCAGGGCGGCGGCCGGCGCGACAAGGTCGTCCTCGCCACCAAGGTCTACGGCAAGATGGGCGACTGGCCCAACGAGCAGGGGTTGAGCGCCCGCCACATCATCCGCGCCTGTGAGGGCTCGCTGCGCCGGCTGCAGACCGACGTGATCGACCTGTACCAGATGCACCACGTCTCCCGGAGCACGCCATGGGAGGAGATCTGGCAGGCGATGGAGACCCTGGTCGCCCAGGGCAAGGTGATCTACGTGGGATCGTCCAACTTCGCCGGTTGGCACATCGCCCAGGCGCAGGCGGCGGCGGGCCGGCGCAACTTCCTCGGCCTGGTCGCCGAACAGTCCATCTACAACCTGCTCACCCGGCACGTCGAGCTGGAGGTGCTGCCCGCCGCGCAGCACTACGGACTGGGTGTCATCCCGTGGTCGCCGCTGCACGGCGGCCTGCTCGGCGGCGTCCTGCGCAAGATGGCCGAGGGCGGCGCCGCGCGGGGCGCGAGCGGACGCGCCGCCGACGCGCTGGCCGAGCACCGGTCGACCATCGAGGCGTACGAGAAGCTCTGCGCGGACCTCGGGCACGACCCGGCCGACATGGCGCTGGGCTGGCTGCTCTCCCGGCCCGCGGTGACCGCCCCGATCATCGGGCCACGTACCGTCGACCAGCTCGACCGGAGCCTGGGTGCGCTGACCGTCGACATCGACGAGGCGACCGAGCAGCGCCTCGACGAACTCTTCCCCCCGATCGGCAACGGCGGCCCCGGCCCGGAGGCCTGGGCCTGGTGACCCACCCCTGACACCGGTGCCCCGCCGCGTGCGGCGGGGCGCGGTGCTCCATGCCGGGGCGCAGCGGGGCGCGTGCTCCGCACCGGGTGCGGGGGCGCGCCGTGTGCGGGGGCTCGTGGGCCGCGGCGTGTGCGGCGGGGCGCGTGCTCCGCCGCACCCGTTTGCGGCGTGTCGGGGTGACCCGGAGACGGGAGACCCCGACAC
>NZ_JBPQTL010000136.1:0-11219 GCF_051386295.1 Micromonospora sp. URMC 105
GGTGTGGGAGAGTAGGACACCGCCGGACAACCATTCACATCAGGGCCACCCCTATCGGGGTGGCCCTGATGTGTTTCCACGGCCCGAAAGAGCCGTACCAAAAAGTGGGCCGCGGCGCCGAGCGACGCCACGGCCCTTGCGACGACGGCTCAGTCCCGGGTCTGGACGCCCTCGCGGATCTGGCGGAACAGGCCGGCGGCCTCGTCGACGGAGCGGCTCGGGAACATCGCCATCGCGACACTGCCGTGGTCCGCCCAGCCGCAGATCGCGAAGTCGCCCCCGTCCCCGCTGGTGGTACCGCACTTCATCACCCCGCCCAGCCTGCCGGCCGGCACCTCGCGCAGCCCGGCCACCCGGCCGGTCTCGTCGGCCATCAGCCCGAAGAGGCTGTCCAGGTCGCGTTCCGGCTGCCAGAGCAGCGTGGTGCCGCCGAAGAGCAGCACCGCGCGGCTCTCGTCCGCCGGGTCCCGGTAGACGGTGCCGAAGCTGCGGTCCAGCTCGATGTCGGCGGCGAAGCCGCTGCGCAGGTAGTCGGCGGTGCTGCGGGCCCGCTCCGAGTCGTCGCGGGTCAGGCCGGCGACCCGGTCCGGGGTCTCCAGCCGGGCGTCCTTCTCCTGCGCCACCCGCCAGCCCGCCACACCGAGGGCGGTGGCGCCGGCCAGGCCGACGGCGAGCGCCACCCCCAGCACGATCCGCCGGCGACGGGAGGCCGGAGCCTCGCCGCCGGTGTCGCTCGCCGGGTCGCGGTGGCTCAGCTGGATCGGCTCGTCGGTCAGATCGACCGGGTCGGGCCCCTCGTCGAGCTGACGCTCGGTGAGATGTGCGTCGGACATGTCCGCCACCGTACGCGAATGACAGGTGGCGCACGTCAGGTCCGCGGAAGCGCTCCGTAGACTTTCAGGGTGACCGAGAGACTGGATGCCCGACGCCCCGACGCCCCGACCCTTGCCGGCCAGTACCAGCCCGGCGAGGTAGAGCAGCGACGGTACGAGCAGTGGGTAGCCGCCGGCCACTTCCGGGCGTCGGCGGAGAGCGACAAGCCCCCCTTCACCATCGTCATCCCGCCACCGAACGTCACCGGCTCCCTGCACATGGGCCACGCGCTGGACCACACCGTCCAGGACGCGCTGATCCGGCGCAAGCGGATGCAGGGTTACGAGGCGCTCTGGCTGCCCGGCATGGACCACGCCGGGATCGCCACCCAGAACGTCGTCGAGCGGCAGCTCGCCGGCCAGGGCCTGTCCCGGCACGATCTGGGCCGGGAGAAGTTCGTCGAGCGGGTCTGGCAGTGGAAGGGCGAGTCGGGCGGCGCGATCCTCGGCCAGATGCGCCGCCTCGGCGACTCCGTGGACTGGGACCGCGAGCGCTTCACCATGGACGAGGGCCTGTCCCGCGCCGTGCAGACCATGTTCAAGAAGCTCTACGACGACGGGCTGATCTACCGGGCAAACCGGATCATCAACTGGTGCCCGCGCTGCCTGACCGCCCTCTCCGACATCGAGGTGGAGCACACCGACGACGAGGGTGAGCTCATCTCGATCCGGTACAGCGACGAGGTGGTGGTGGCCACCACCCGGGCCGAGACCATGCTCGGCGACACCGCGGTGGCCGTGCATCCCGACGACCCGCGCTACCAGCACCTCATCGGCACCGAGGTGGCCGTGCCGCTGACCGACCGGCGGATCCCGATCGTGGCCGACGAGCACGTCGACCCGAGCTTCGGCACCG
This sequence comes from Micromonospora sp. URMC 105, assembly GCF_051386295.1. Taxonomy (NCBI): domain Bacteria; kingdom Bacillati; phylum Actinomycetota; class Actinomycetes; order Micromonosporales; family Micromonosporaceae; genus Micromonospora; species Micromonospora sp. URMC 105. The sequence goes on from NZ_JBPQTL010000136.1 coordinate 1,729, forward strand.
GCATGGTGAAGGTGACCCCGGCGCACGACCCCAACGACTTCGAGATCGGGCAGCGGCACGACCTGCCCTCGCTGACGATCATGGACGAGCGCGGCGTCATCACGGCCCACGGCCCGTTCCAGGGCCTGGACCGGTACGAGGCCCGGCCGGCGATCGTCGCCGCGCTGCGCGAGCAGGGGCGGATTGTGGCCGAGAAGCGGCCGTACGTGCACGCGGTCGGGCACTGCTCGCGCTGCCGTACGACGGTGGAGCCGCGGCTGTCGCTGCAGTGGTTCGTCAACACCGCCCCACTGGCCAAGGCCGCGGGAGACGCGGTGCGGGACGGCCGGGTGAAGATCGAGCCGGCGGAGCTGGCCAAGCGCTACTTCGCCTGGGTCGACAACATGCACGACTGGTGCATCTCCCGCCAGCTCTGGTGGGGCCACCGCATCCCGGTCTGGTACGGCCCGAACGGCGAGATCGTCTGCGTCGGCCCGGACGAGCAGCCGCCGACGGGCGAGGGCTGGCGCCAGGACGAGGACGTCCTGGACACCTGGTTCTCCAGCGGCCTGTGGCCCTTCTCCACCCTGGGCTGGCCGGAGCAGACCCCCGACCTGGCGAAGTTCTACCCGACCAGCGTGCTGGTCACCGGGTACGACATCCTCTTCTTCTGGGTCGCCCGGATGATGATGTTCGGCCTGTACGCGATGGACGCCCGGCCGCCCTTCGACACGGTGGCCCTGCACGGCATGGTCCGCGACCAGCACGGCAAGAAGATGTCGAAGTCGTTCGGCAACGTGGTCGACCCGCTGGACTGGATCGACCGGTACGGCGCCGACGCCACCCGGTTCACCCTGGCCCGCGGCGCGAACCCCGGCGGGGACGTGCCGGTCAGCGAGGACTGGTGCCAGGGCTCCCGCAACTTCTGCAACAAGCTCTGGAACGCCACCCGGTTCGCGCTGCTGAACGGGGCGCACACCGACGGGCCGCTGCCGACGGAGCTCTCCACGGTCGACCGGTGGATCCTGTCCCGGCTCGCGCACGTCACCGCCGAGGTGGACGACCAGTTCGAGGCGTACGAGTTCGCGAAGGTCTGCGACCTGCTGTACCACTTCGCCTGGGACGACGTCTGCGACTGGTACGTCGAGCTGAGCAAGCCGGTGCTCGCCGAGGGCGGGCCGACGGCCGAGGCCACCCGACGGGTCCTCGGGCACGTGCTGGACGAACTGCTGCGGCTGCTGCACCCGGTCATCCCGTTCGTCACCGAGGAGCTGTGGACCGCGCTCACCGGTGGCGAGACGGTGATGACGGCCGCCTGGCCGGTGGCCGACCGTACCCGGGTCGACGACGCCGCGGAGAGCGAGGTCGGCACCGTCCAGCGGGTGGTGACCGAGATCCGGCGGTTCCGTTCCGACCAGGGGCTGCGCCCGACGCAGCGGGTCGCGGCCCGGCTGGACGGCCTGCAGGTGGCCGGGATCGCGGCGCACGAGCCGCTGATCCGCTCGCTGGTCCGGCTCGACGCCCCCGCCGGCGACTTCCAGGCCAGCGCCACCCTCGCCATGCCCGGGGAGGTCAGCGTCGAGCTGGACACCCGCGGCTCGATCGACGTGGCCGCGGAGCGGGCCCGGCTCACCAAGGACCGCGCGGCGGCCGAGAAGGAGGTCGCGCAGGCCCGGGCGAAGCTCGACAACCCCGCCTTCGTCGGCAAGGCCCCCGAGCCGGTGGTCGCCAAGATTCGCGACCGGCTGGCGGTGGCCGAGGCCGACCTGATCCGGATCGACGCCGCTCTGGAGGCGCTTCCCTCGTGACCGACCGCACCGATCGCACCGAGTTCACCGCCGTCGACGCCGAGCTGGCCGCGCGGGGCTTCACCCGCATGGTCTTCGAGCTGGACCGCATCGAGTCCCTGCTCGACCTGCTCGGCAGCCCGCAGCGGGCGTACCCGTCGATCCACCTGACCGGGACCAACGGCAAGACCTCCACGGCCCGGATGATCGACTCGCTGCTGCGCGCCTTCGGCCTGCACACCGGCCGCTACACCAGCCCGCACCTGGAGACGGTGCGGGAGCGGATCAGCCTGGACGGGGAGCCGGTCAGCGAGGAACGCTTCGTCGCGACGTACCGCGAGGTGAAGCCGCTGGCCGAACTGGTCGACCAGCGCTCGTCGGAGCCGCTGACCTACTTCGACATGACCACCGCGCTGGCCTTCGCCACCTTCGCCGACGCGCCGGTCGACGTCGCGGTGGTCGAGGTGGGGCTCGGCGGGGCCGAGGACGCCACCAACGTGCTCCAGGCCGGCGTGGCCGTGCTGACCCCGATCGGGCTGGACCACACCGAGTGGCTGGGCGACACCCTGGAGGACATCGCCCTGCACAAGGCCGGGATCATCCACGCGGGCGCCACGGTGATCTGCGCGGCGCAGGACGACGAGGCGGCCCGGCCCATCCTGGAACGCTGCGTGGAGGTCGGCGCGACGATCGCCCGGGAGGGCACCGAGTTCGGGGTGCTGCGCCGGTCCGTCGCCGTCGGCGGGCAGGTGCTGACCATCCAGGGCCTCGGCGGGGTGTACGAGGAAATTTTCGTCCCGCTGCACGGCGCGCACCAGGCGCAGAACGCCGCGGTGGCGCTGGCCGCCGTCGAGGCGTTCCTGGGGGCCGGCACGAAGCGGCAGCTCGACGTGGAGGCCGTCCGGGAGGGCTTCGCCGCGGCCAGCTCGCCGGGCCGGCTGGAGAAGGTGCGTACCGCCCCGACGATCCTGCTGGACGGGGCGCACAACCCGCACGGCATGACCGCCACGGTCACCGCGCTGCAGGAGGAGTTCGCCTTCTCAAAGCTGGTCGGCGTGCTCGGCGTGCTGGACGACAAGGACGCGGAGGGCCTGCTGGAGCTGCTGGAGCCGGTGCTCGACTCGCTGGTCGTGACCCGCAACAGCTCGCCCCGGGCGATGCCGGCCGACCAGTTGGCCGCGCTGGCGCGCGAGGTGTTCGGGCCGGAGCGGGTCGAGGTCGCCGAGGAGATGCCGGACGCCATCGAGGCGGCCGTCGCGGAGGCCGAGTCCGACGTGCCGGGCGAGCTGTCCGGGGTCGGGGTGCTGATCACCGGTTCGGTGGTGACCGTGGCCGACGCCCGACGGCTGCTCAAGCGGTGAGCGCTCCCGACGAGGACCGCGCCACGCCCGGCGCCGAGGCGCCGGGGGAGCGGCGGTCCGGCCTGCGGAACCCGGCGAAGGCGGTGCGGGGCCTGGGCGCGGGGACCCTGGCCCTGGAGGCGTTGGTGCTGCTGCTCGCGATCCAGCCCATCCGGCTGGTCGGCGGGGACCTGGGCGGGCCAGCCATCGGGGTGATCGTCGCGCTGGCCGTCGCCTGCGTGGTGCTGGCGGGCCGGATGGGGCGGCCCTGGGCCTGGAACGCCGGCACGGTCGTGCAGGGCCTGCTGCTGCTCTCCGGGCTGCTGCACTGGTCGCTGCTGGTGCTGGGGATCATCTTCGCCCTGGTCTGGGCGTACGCCCTGCACGTCCGCCGGGTCATCCTCGGCTGACGACGCGCCCTCAGGCCTCCGCGCGCTCCCGCCACTGGGTGAGCGCGATGCCGTGGCCGTCCGGGTCGCGGAAGGCGGCCGCCCAGACCTCCAGCTTCGTGCCCCGGTTGACCACCCGGGGCGCGTAGGTGAACTTCACGCCCGAGTCCTTCAGCCGCCGGTAGGCCGCGTCGATGTCGTCCACCTCCAGGTTGACGTGCACCAGCCGGCGGCTGATCGGGGCGGCGCCGGTGACCTCGCGCAGCACCAGCCGGGTGGCGCCGGAGGCGAGCACCGCGTTGCCGGCGCCCCGGTCGATCTCGCCGAAGCCCAGCGACCGGTAGAACTCCAGCGAGCGGGACAGGTCGGTGACGAGCAGGGTCAGCCCGACGCCGCTGATCGGGGCGCTCTCGTCGTCCGGGTCGGCCGCCGGGTCGAAGCCGAAGATCGCCTCGTCCAGCTCGTCCGGGTCGATCCGGTCCCGTGGTTCCGGGTCGTCCAGCGGCACGTCCACCGGGTCGACGAGGGGGGCGTCGAAGCGCTCGTCCACCGGCGGCCGCTGCGACGGCGTGGCCGCCCGGCGGGGCAGCCCGCCGGCCGGCGGCGGCTCGACCAGGGTGCCCTCGAGCACGACCGGGCCGCCGGGGCGCTGGTGCACCACCACCGGCTCGCGCTCCTCCGTCAGCACCACCGGTTCGGCGCGCAGCGGGTCGGCGGGGGGCGGGTCGCGGAACTCGTCGCGCAGGTCGTCGTGGAAGTCGTCGTCGGGCGTCCGGCCGGCCCACGGCGGGGCCTCCTGGACGATCAGCACCTCGTCGACCGGCTCGGCGTCGGCGTACTCGGGCGGCAGGTCGGCGGCGGCGGCGCTCTCGGCGTGGGTGGGCACCTCGTCCCAGAGCACCCGGACGTGCCGCTGGTCGTCCAGGGCCACCCGGATCGGCAGCGTCTGGCCCAGCGACGGCCACTTCGCCACCGGGACCCGCGGCTCGATGATCTTCTTGGAGCGGGGCGGCAGGCCCGGCGCGTCGATCACCAGTTGCAGCTCGCAGCGGCCGAAGGCGTACTGGGTGGGTGGCTCGGAGGCGCTGTGCACGTGCCCCACCCCGATCACCCAGGTGCGTCCGCTGCCGCGCACCGTGGCCAGGGCGATCGCCAGCACCAGCAGGGCCACGCCGAGGGCCACGATGGCCCAGCTGGTCATGCCCAGCCCGAACAGGACCACGAAGGTCGCCACGGTGCCGAGGATCGCGGCGATCAGCTTGCGTACCGGCGCGATGGTGCGGTTCCCGCCATTCGCCACAGTGGACCTCCCAGGGGTCAGGGCCAGGCTAGGCGGGATCGGCGGCCGCTGGAAAGAGCAGCCGCCGCGCCGACGCCGGGACCGGGTCGCTAGGCTGACCGTACCCAGCCCGGCCGTCTTCCGCGCACAGGAGGAACCCAGCGTGTCCAGCAGCAGCCCGGATGAGCGCACCCTCGTACTGATCAAGCCCGACGCGGTCCGCCGCGGCCTGGTCGGCGAGATCGTCTCCCGCTTCGAGCGCAAGGGCCTGCGGATCGACGCGATGGAGACCCGGACGCTGGACGGGGACTTCGCCGACCAGCACTACGCCGAGCACGTCGACAAGCCGTTCTACCCGCCGCTGAAGGCGTTCATGACCGGTGGGCCGCTGGTCGCCCTGGTGCTCTCCGGCGACCAGGTGATCGAGGTGGTGCGCGGCATGATCGGCGCCACCGACGGCCGTAAGGCCGCCGCCGGCACCATCCGTGGCGACCTCTCCCTGTCGAACCGGGAGAACCTCGTGCACGCCTCGGACTCCACCGACAGCGCCAAGCGCGAGATCGGGCTCTGGTTCCCCGAGCTGGGCTGAACCGCCCCGGCCTGCGGGCTCAGCCGGTGACCGACGGGGTGGGCCGTGGCGCGAGCGCGTCCAGTTCCTTGACGGTCCGCTCCGCCATCGCCAGCGCGCGGCTGCGGGCCTCCGCCGTCGTCTTCCGCCCCTCGCCGGGGCGGCCGGGACGGGCGCAGAGCACGGACGCCTCGATCAGGTACCCGCGGTGGCGGGTGATCACGCGGGCGTGCCCGAGCAGGGGATAGACGCCGCCCGCGTCGAGCTCGTCGGCGTCGACGCTGACGGTGGCCACCGCCGCGGGGGCGCCGCCGGCCTTCGCCGCGCCGCTGGCGGACCGGTACCCGATCGTCCCGGGACTGGGCACGGTGACCATGTGCACCGCACCCCCGGTGCACTTCTGCGCCCGGAGTGTGTCGAAGTAGCGCTCCGGGCCGCCCCGGGCGCCCGGCAGGACCGCAGCTACGCGTAGTTCGCCGAGGGCCTCGGCCCGTTGCCCGCCCGAGCGGTACGCCGCCGGCCGGGTCTCGGCGACGACGGAGAAGAAGGACCTGACGTCGACCGGGGTGCCGTAGGCGCCCTGGAGCGGTCGGGGCGTGTCGCAGAGCGCCAGCTGCACCGTGGACGTGGCGCCGGGCTCGTACTCGGGCGGGGTCACCTGCTTGACCGTGCCCAGCCCGGCCGCGGCGCGGCGGACCGCGCCGGCGAGCGCCTCGGGGTCGTGCTCCGGGACCGGTTCCGCCGAGCGGCTCGGGGACGGGCCGGCGGTGGCCGTCGCCGGGGACGCCGCCCGGTCCTCGCCGCAGCCGGCGAGCAGGAGAGCCGCCACCAGGGCCGCAGAGATCGATCGGGAACGCACGCGCTTCCTCCCCCGTCGGCGTGTCCGCAAGCGACTCTAGGACATCCGGCGGGGGAGGAAGGCCCCGTGTGGCGGTGGGTCAGACCTCCAGCGGCGGCTGCGCCTGGGTGGTCACCGCGATCCGGTTCCACACGTTGATGGTGGCGATCGCGATGACCAGGTCGGCCAGCTCCTTCTCCGACCACACCTTGGCGGCGGCGTCCCACACCTCGTCCGGCACGCCGTGCTGGCCGAGCTGGGTGACCGCGTCGGTCAGCGCCAGCGCGGTCCGCTCCTTCTCGTCGAAGAACGGCGCCTCCCGCCAGGCGGCGACGGCGAAGAGCCGGCGGCTGTCCTCGCCCGCGGCGAGTGCGTCCCGGCTGTGCATGTCGACGCAGAACGAGCAGCCGTTGAGCATCGACGCCCGCAGCTTCACCAGTTCCAGGACGGTGTGGCCGACGTTCGCCTGGGCGTACTTCTCCAGCGCGAACACCGCCCGGTACGCCTCCGGCGCCACCTTCGCCATGTCGATCCGACTCATCTCGGCCTCCCTCAGCAGGTACGGATACCCCCGTACGACGAGGGCCGGTGGCGGCGATGTGACGGCAGCGCGCTGTGACGGTGGTCATGTCGCGGGGCGCCGGGGCGGTGGGATTACTCGGGGGCGATCTTCGACACCGATCGAGTAGGCTTGGGGCACAGGCGACGACCCGGCCATCACCGGTGAGCCTCCGGAAGAACAGCCGGGTGACCGGCCCAGTAGAACCGGACGGGACGGCCCGTCACAGCCGGCCAACGAGCGGGCGGCCGCACCTCGACCGCCAAGCGGGGTGGTACCGCGGGCCGCTCGGGTGACGCCGTCGAGGCGTACCCGGAGGGCTCGTCCTCGCAGACCACTGACGAGTGATTTGCGCGAGGAGAGCGACCCCCGATGGCCTATCCGTTGCACGACCCGACCGCCGCCGGTGTCCCGGCGAGCCCGGACCTGCCCGCGGTCGAGCGCCGGGTGCTGGAGCACTGGACGGCCGACAAGACCTTCGAGGCGTCCGTCGAAGCGAGGCCGACCTCCGGTCGGCAACCGGAACCGACGGGCTCCGCCGATGACGGCGTCGCAGGCGACGCCGGAAACGAGTACGTCTTCTACGACGGCCCGCCGTTCGCCAACGGCCTGCCGCACTACGGCCACCTGTTCACCGGGTACGTCAAGGACGTGGTGCCGCGCTACCAGACCATGCGCGGCCGGCACGTCGAGCGGCGCTTCGGCTGGGACTGCCACGGCCTGCCCGCCGAGGTGGTGGCCGAGAAGCAGCTCGGCATCACCAGCAAGGCGGAGATCATCGACCTTGGCGTGGCCCGGTTCAACGAGGCCTGCCGCAGCTCCGTGCTGGAGTTCACCCAGGACTGGGAGCGGTACGTCACCCGGCAGGCCCGCTGGGTCGACTTCGCCAACGACTACAAGACCCTCGACCTGGACTACATGGAAAGCGTCATGTGGGCCTTCAAGACCCTGCACGACAAGGGTCTGATCTACGAGGGTTTCCGGGTGCTGGCGTACTGCTGGCGCTGCGAGACGCCGCTGTCGAACACCGAGACCCGGATGGACGACACCTACCGGGACCGGCACGACCCGACGTTGACCGTCTGGTTCGAGCTGACCGCCGACGAGAGCGCGCCGGAGCTGGTGCGCGGGCCGGTGCGGCTCGGCGTCTGGACCACCACGCCGTGGACCCTGCCGTCCAACCTGGCGCTCGCCGTCGGCCCGGACATCCGGTACGCGGTGCTGGAGCGCGACGGTCAGCGGTACGTGGTCGGGGAGTCCCGGCTCGGGGCGTACGCCAAGGAGCTGGAGGGGTACGAGCAGGTCGGTTGGGTGACCGGCAAGGCCCTGGTCGGCCGCCGCTACACGCCGCTCTACGACTTCCTGGTCGAGCAGGCCGGTGCGAACGCGTACCAGGTGCTCGGCGCGGACTTCGTCACCACCGAGGACGGCACCGGGATCGTCCACCTGGCCCCGGCCTTCGGCGAGGACGACCAGAACGTCTGCAACGCCGCCGGCATCCCGACGATCGTCACCGTGGACGACCACACCCGGTTCACCGCGCTGGTCCCGCCGTTTGAGGGTGAGCAGGTCTTCGACGTCAACAAGCCGGTGATCCGGGAGCTCAAGGAGCGGGGGGTGGTGCTCAAGCAGGACACCTACACCCACTCGTACCCGCACTGCTGGCGCTGCGACACCCCGCTGGTCTACAAGGCGGTGTCGTCCTGGTTCGTCGCGGTGACCAAGTTCAAGGACCGGATGGTCGAGCTCAACCAGCAGATCAACTGGACACCTGGGCACATCAAGGACGGCTCGTTCGGCAAGTGGCTGGCCAACGCCCGCGACTGGTCGATCAGCCGGAACCGGTTCTGGGGCTCGCCGATCCCGGTGTGGAAGTCCGACGACCCGAACTACCCGCGGCTGGACGTGTACGGCTCGCTGGCCGACATCGAGCGGGACTTCGGCGTACGCCTGAGCGACCTGCACCGGCCGGCGGTGGACGAGCTGGTCCGCCCCAACCCGGACGACCCGACCGGCAGGTCGATGATGCGCCGGGTGCCGGAGGTGCTCGACTGCTGGTTCGAGTCCGGCTCGATGCCGTTCGCCCAGGTGCACTACCCGTTCGAGAACCGCGACTGGTTCGAGCACCACTACCCGGGCGACTTCATCGTCGAGTACATCGGACAGACCCGCGGCTGGTTCTACACCATGCACGTGCTGGCCACCGCGCTGTTCGACCGGCCGGCGTTCCGCAACTGCCTCAGCCACGGCATCCTGCTCGGCTCCGACGGGCGCAAGATGTCCAAGAGCCTGCGCAACTACCCGGACGTCTACCACGTCTTCGACGCGTACGGCTCGGACGCGATGCGCTGGATGCTGATGTCCTCGCCGGTGCTGCGCGGCGGTGACATGGCGGTCACCGAGGCGGGCATCCGGGACGCCGTCCGGCAGGTGCTGCTGCCGCTCTGGAACGTCTGGTACTTCTTCTCGCTCTACGCCAACGCCGACGGCCACACCGCCCGTCGCCGGACCGACTCGACGCACCTGCTCGACCGGTACGTGCTGGCGAAGACGAACGAGCTGGTCGAGACGGTCCAGGGGCAGATGGAGGCGTACGACATCTCCGGCGCCTGCGCCACCGTCCGGTCCTACCTGGACGCACTGACCAACTGGTACGTGCGCCGCTCCCGGGACCGGTTCTGGTCGGGTGACGCCGAGGCGTTCGACACCCTCTGGACGGTGCTGGAGACGCTCTGCCGGGTGGTGGCGCCGC
>NZ_JBPQTL010000137.1:0-11140 GCF_051386295.1 Micromonospora sp. URMC 105
GTGTCGGGGTGTCCGGCCGCGCGGAGACCCCGACACGCCGCAAACGGGAGTGGATCACACGACCCGACCCGACCCGAACGGGCCCGAACCGGCCCGGCCCGATCTGGCCCGACCCGACCCGACCCGGTCCGGCCCCGGGCGGGCGGGTCAGGTGAGGGTGGCGAGTTCGCGGGTGAGGTTGGCGCGGGCGGGGCCGGTCCACCGGGCGGCCAGCGGCGGGAACCGGTAGAGGGCGGGCAGAGCGAGCAGGGCGGCCAGGACCCGGGCCCGGCCGGCCCGGAAGTCCGGCTCCGGCACGTGCGCGTACTCCGCGCGGATCGCGGCGGCGTACGCGTCGTACTCCCCGGGCGGCGCGGCGAGGACCGCGAGGTCGGCGTCGCAGAGCAGCGCGCCGTCCCGGTCGCCGGCCTCGACGGCGTGCCCGGCGGTGAGCAGCACCAGCCGACGGACCTCGGCCACCGCCTCGCCGGCCAGCCCCAGCCCGGCCAGGAGCGTGCCGGCCAGCGCGGCGCTGTCCCGCTCGTTGGCGTCGCCGGGGGCGCGGGGGTCGTAGACCGCGTCGTGGCACCAGGCGGCGAGCCGCACCAGGTCCGGCCGGTCGGCCAGCTCCGCGTACGCGTCGATCACGTCCAGCACCGCGGTCAGGTGCCGCACCGTGTGGTACCGCCGCTGCGGCTCCCGCCACCGGGCCAGCAGTTCCTCCCCGGCCCGGTCCAGCGCCGGCCCGTCCGGGGCGCCCGCGTCCCGCGCGGCCGCCCGCCAGCGGTCGATCAGCTCCGTCACCCCGCCGAGTCTGCCGCAGCGGGGTCGGGGGGATGAACCGCGCCGGTACGGGTAGTCCCGGCCATGGCCACGGCCCAGCAACGACGACTCCCGCTGTGGCGGCGGATCGGTCTGCGTGGCGGCGATTCCGACGTCGACTCGGTACGCATCGCCGACGCGATGGAGGAGCTGCGTCACCGGAGCCGGGCCACCCTGCACGACCGGCTGCACCGGGTCCGGATGGCCATGGGCCTCGCCCTGCAGGCGGGGGTGGCCGCCGCGTTGTCCTGGATCTTCGCCCACGAGGTGCTGAACAACCCGCAGCCGGTCTTCGCGCCGATCTCCGCGGTCGGCACCCTGGCCGCCTCGGTCGGCCAGCGGCTGCGCCGCACCGTGGAGCTGATCGTCGGGGTCGCGGTCGGGGTGTTCCTGGGCGACCTGCTGATCTACTTCCTCGGTACCGGGGGGTGGCAGCTCGGCCTGGTGGTGACCTCGGCCATCCTGCTGACCATCTTCTTCGGCGCCAGCGTGGCGATCGTGATCCAGGCCGCGGCGACCGCGGTGCTGATCGTCACGCTCACTCCCTCCACCCAGAACCTGGAGATCCCCCGCTTCGTCGACGCGTTCGTCGGCGGCGGCATCGCCCTGCTGGTGACGGCGGTCCTGCTGCCGCTCAACCCGCTGCGCGTGCTCAACCGGGCCGCCCGGCCGGCGCTCGACCTGCTCGCCGGCCAGCTCGACATCACCGCCGAGGCGCTGCGCAACCGGGACCACGACAGCGCCCAGCGGGCCCTGGAACGGCTCCGCGAGAACAAGGAGGAACTGGCCGCCTTCACCGAGGCGATCGAGGGCGCCAAGGAGACCAGCAACCTCTCGCCGGCCCGGTGGCACCGGCGCAGCGAGCTGACCCACTACGCCGAGGCCGCCGACCCGATCGACCGGTCGATGCGCAACAGCGGCACGCTGATCCGCCGCGCGGTCACCATGATCGAGGACGAGGAGCCGGTGCCCGAGCCGCTGCCCGACGCGGTGGCCCACCTCGCCGAGTCGGTACGCCTGTTGCGGCACGAGTTCGCCGTCGGGGAGGAGCCGGAGAAGGCCCGGGAACGCTCGCTGCGGGCGGTCAGCGAGGCCGGCCGGGCCTACGGCGAGGGCGTCGGCTTCTCCGGCAGCGTGGTGGTCGCCCAGGTGCGTACCACCGCCAGTGACCTGCTGGTCGCCTCCGGAATCGACCAGCAGGAGGCGAACCGGCTGGTCCGCAAGTCCTTCGGCGACCTGGAGAAGCCTGCCGGGGAGCCGGCGGCGGAGCGCGAGGGCACCCGCAAGCCGCCCACCGCCCCGCCGATCGGCTGAGCCGCCGTCCGCCCCGGGCCCGCCCGCGCCGCCGGTCGACGAGCTTCCCGCGGACCCGGTCAGCGCAGCTCGGCGAGCGCGGCCAGCAACCGGTCCACGTCCGCCACCGTGCTGCCCAGCCCGAGGCTGGCCCGCAGCGCGGTGGGCGGCAGGTCGTCCCGCCCGGCGCGGGCGGCCGCCTCGGCGAGCAGCCGCCGGGCCAGCGGGTGGGCGCAGAACAGCCCGTCGCGCACCCCGATGTCGTGCTCCCGGGCCAGGTACCCGGCCACCTCGGCGGAGTCCCGGCCGGCCAGCACGAACGACACGATGCCGACCCGGGGCGCGTCGGGGGCGAAGGTGCGCAGCTCGACGGCGTCCGGCAGCGCGGCGAGCCCGTCCCGCAGGCGATCCACCAGCCGCTGCTCCTGCGCGTGCAGCGCCGCCCGGTCCGCCCCGGCCAGGGCGGCGCAGACGGCCGCCAAGGCCACCGCGCCGAGCAGGTTCGGGGTGCCGCCCTCGTGCCGGGCCGGGCCGGTCGTCCAGCGCACCTCGTGGGTGGCCGCGCCGACGTGGCTGGTGGCGCCGCCGCCGGCCAGGTACGGCGGGGCCGCGTCCAGCCAGTCGCCCCGGCCGAGCAGGACCCCCGCGCCGAACGGGGCGTACAGCTTGTGCCCGGAGACGGCCAGGTAGTCCACGTCCAGCGCGGCGACGTCCACCGGCGCGTGCGGGGCGAGCTGGGCGGCGTCGACCAGGATCCGGGCGCCGTGCCGGCGGGCCACCCGGGCCAGCTCCGCCACCGGCCAGCGCTCTCCGGTCACGTTGCTCGCCCCGGTCACCGCGACCAGCACCGGCGGCCCGGCGGCGGCGCCCCGGCGCAGCTCGGTCAGGGCGGCGTCCAGCGCCCGGACCGCGCCGGCCGGACTGTCCGGCACCGGCAGGCGTACCGACCCGCGCGGCCAGGGCAGCAGGTTGGCGTGGTGCTCCCCGGCGAAGGTGACCACGGTGGTGCCGGCGGGCAGCGCCCGGGCCAGCAGGTTCAGCGCGTCGGTGGTGTTGCGGGTGAAGACCACGTGGTCGTCGGCGCGGGCGCCGAAGAAGTCGCCGACCGTCTGCCGGGCCCGCTCGTAGGCCAGCGTGCAGCGCCGCGACAGCGCCCCGGCGCCACGGTGCACGCTGGCGTACCAGGGCAGGAGCTCGGCCACCGCGTCGGCCGCGGCCCGCGCGCAGGGTGCGCTGGCCGCATGGTCCAGGTTCACCTGCCCGGGTACGCCGAGCACGGCGAGCGGGCCGGGCCCGGCCGGCGCCGGGCGGGCGGTGGCCGGGGCGGCGGGCGCTTCGAGGGTGAGGGTCATGGTGGGCCTCCGGGGTCCAGGGACCCCGGGTGTGGGCACACCGGGACGGGGTCCGCGCTTGCCCAGCACACGAATCGGGCTGGGCCCGGTCATCACCCGGGGCACCCCACCGCGAACCTCGACGAGGGTTGCCGGCCAGCAAGCCGGGGCTTGACGCTGGCGCTCGTGACCTGACGGCAGCATAACCACCACGGATGCGCCCGGACCAGTGGGCCGGAGATGACTACGCTGACCGCATGGCCGACACCCCGCCCGGCTCGCCCGCGCCGCCGCCGACCGCGCCCGCCGTCCCGCCGTCGGGTGGCGCCCTGCCCCGGATGCCGCTGCGCCGGCTCGGCTGGCGGCGGATCCTGGCGCTGGCCGGGGTGGCGCTGCTGATCGCGGCCTGCGCGGTCTACATGCTCTTCGTGCTCGGCTCCAACCTCGGGCCGGAGGCGCTGCTCATCGGCGTGGTGGCGGCGATCCTGCCGGTGCCGGTGCTGGTCGCCTGCTTCCTGTGGCTCGACCGGTACGAGCCGGAGCCGCTGAAGTACCTGATCTTCTGCTTCGCCTGGGGCGCGTTCGTCTCCACCGCCGCCTCGCTGACGGTCAACGAGACCTTCGCCGGGCTGTTCAAGGACTGGGGGCTGCCCGCGGCGCTCACCGGCGTGCTGGTGGCGCCGTTCATCGAGGAGCTGACCAAGGCGCTCGGCCCGATTCTGCTGCTGGTCTTCCGGCGGCGGGAATGGTCCGGCATCACCGACGGCCTGGTCTACTGCGGGCTCTCGGCGGTCGGCTTCGCCATGGTGGAGAACATCCTCTACCTGGGCGGCTACGGCTACGCCTCGGGCGCCGACCAGTGGGGCCCGGCGACCGGCTTCCGGCAGGTGTTCGCCATCTTCATCACCCGGATCCTGCTCTTCGGCTTCGCCCACCCGCTGTTCACCGCGATGACCGGCGTGGGGCTGGGCATCGCCGCCCGGACGGCGGACCGCCGGGTACGGGTGCTCGCGCCGGCCGCCGGCCTGCTGCTGGCGATGATGCTGCACGGCACCTGGAACCTGATCCCGACGCTGGTGCAGGCCACCGGCGAACTGGTCATCTTCATGTACGGCATGGTGGGGCTGATGGTGCCGATCTTCTTCGGCATGGTCGGCTTCGCGGTGTGGCTGCGGGCCTGGGAGGGGCGGCTCACCGAGCGGACCCTGCCGGACTACGTCCGGGCCGGCTGGCTCAGCCCGCCCGAGGTGGCGGCCCTGGGCAGCCTCGGCCGGCGGCACGCCGCCCGGGTCTGGGCCCGCCGGGTCGGCGGCGAGGCCGGCCTGCGGGCGATGCGCGGCTACCAGTTCGCGGCCACCCGGCTGGCGCTGCTGCGCGACGGGATGCGCCGGGGGCTGGACCGCAAGGCCACCGACCGGGAGCGCACCGCCCGGGAGGAGCGGGAACTGCTGGAGGCGATCGCCGCGTACCGGGCGTTCTTCGTCGGGCGCGACCCGCAGGCGCCGGTCGGGGTCTGGGACGGGCAGCGCTACCACCTGCGCTTCCCGGACGGCTCACAGCGCGCGGTGGAGGCCCCGGACTCCCCGGTGGTGCCGATCCCCGTGGTGCTGGCCCCGCCGCCCCCGGTCCACCCGATCGGGCACGGCCGGCCCGGCTGGTACGGCCCGCCCCCGGCCGCGCCCTGGCCGCCCGGCCGGTACTGAGCCGGCGACGCCCCGCCGGCAGGTGCGGCGGGGCGGTCAGGTCATCAGGCTGGTGAGGAAGTCGCCGAGGCCCTGGGCGATCGCCATCAGGCCCGCCCCGATGGCCTTGAACATCTCGGCGGCGCCGTCGGGTCGGAACGCCATGAAGTAGATCAGGAAGAAGGCGCCGAGCCAGAGCAGCAGCTTCTTCACGAGTACCGGCATCGTCCCTCCCCAGGGCGCTGGACGTCGCTGGCTTCCCCGCGAAGGGCGGCACAAACGGCGGCTCGTGCCGCCGGGACCAGGGAGGGCTACAGGTAGAGGCCGGTGTTGCCGGTGGACTCGGTCTCTACCCGCTCAGCGGCGACGGCGTGCACGTCGCGCTCGCGCAGCAGGACGTACCCCCGGCCGTGCAGCTCCACCTCGGAGCGGTCGTCGGGGTCGAAGAGCACCCGGTCGCCGGAGACGATCGCGCGGACGTTGGGACCCACCCCCACCGCGGTCGCCCAGGCCAGTCGCTTGCCCACCGCGGCGGTGGCCGGGATGACGATGCCGGCGGTGGAGCGGCGCTCACCCTCGCTGCCCTCCACCCGCACCAGCACGCGGTCGTGCAGCAGGCGGATCGGCAGGCCGGAGTCGAGGTTCTGGTCGGCGGTCACGCGAAGACGCTACCGCGTGGCCGAACGCGGTCGTCGGCGTGGTTGAGCTGTGGTGGACGGGGCAATGTGTGGCGGAACTGCCCTACGGTGGCGCTGTCGGACGTACCCTGTCCGGACCGTCGTCGTGGGCGGCCCGGTTTCATCCTGAGGAGGTGCGCTTGAGCCGCTTCGAGCGGGTACGCGGCCGGCTCCGCCGCGCGTACGAGTCCGGGCGGGAGTCGGTGCGCTCCGGGCGTTCCGCCGCCGCCGACGTACCCGAGGAGGCGCGGGTCGCCTCGCCGGCGTCACCGGGGCCGGTGGCCCCGAGGGCGGCGACGGTGGTCAATGCGGAGCCGCCCGCCGAGGTGCACAACTCGACCAGCAGCCGCGACGACGCGGACGTGCCGCACGCGCTGCGGATCGCCGCCGCCTGGTCGTGGCGGCTGATCGTGATCGGCGTGGTCACCTGGGCGCTGCTGAAGATCGTCGGGACGATCAGCATCGTGATCATCCCGCTGGCGGTCGCGCTGCTGCTCTCGGCACTGCTCGCACCGGCCGTCGGCTGGCTGCTCCGGGCGCGTTTCCCCCGCTCGCTGGCGACGGCCGTGGTGCTGGTCGGCGGCCTGGCCGCGGTGGTCGGCACGCTCACCCTGGTGGTGAACGAGTTCATCCAGGGCGTGCCGGAGCTGAGCGAGAAGTCGTCGCAGGGCGTACGGCAGATCCAGAACTGGCTCAAGACCGGCCCGCTGCACCTGTCCGACGGTCAGCTCGAGCGGTACATCGACGAGGCGCAGGCCTGGGTGAACGGCAACACCGAGAAGTTCACCAGCGGCGCGCTCTCCACCGCGAGCACCCTGGCCGAGGTGCTGACCGGCGCCGTGCTGGTGCTCTTCGCGACCTTCTTCTTCCTGCGTGACGGCAACAACATCTGGCGGTTCCTGGTCCGGCTGCTGCCGGTGGCCGCCCGGTGGAAGGTCGACGACGCCGGCCGGGCCTCCTGGGCGACGCTCGGGGCGTACGTGCGGGCCACCGTGCTGGTCGCCTTCATCGACGCGGTCGGTATCGGCATCTTCCTGGTCATCTTCGACATTCCGTTCGCGTTCCCGCTGGCCGCGCTGGTCTTCCTGGGCGCGTTCATCCCGATCGTCGGTGCCGCGCTCTCCGGCAGCGTCGCGGTGCTGGTGGCGCTGGTCGACAGCGGCCCGGTCCGGGCGCTGATCATCCTCGGCGTGGTGATCGGCGTGCAGCAGTTCGAGGGGCACGTGCTCCAGCCGCTGATCATGGGTCGGGCGGTGGCCATCCACCCGCTCGCCGTGATCATCGGGATCGCGGCCGGCGTGGTGCTGGCCGGCATCACCGGAGCGCTGGTGGCGGTGCCGCTGATCGCGGTGCTCAACACGGCCGTCCGCCGGCTCGCCGCGCGTAGCGTCCCGGACACCCCACCGGACGCGGTGGTGGTCGCCTCCCACGCGCCCTGACCGACCCGGGCCCGTCCCCTTCCCGGGGGGCGGGCCCGTCGCGTTGCGGGGCGCTGTGCCGTGCCTCGCGCGCCGTGCCCGCCTCTCCCGCCCCGCCCGAGGCCCCGTTTGCGGCGTGTCGGAGTGTCCCGGCCGGGCGAGGCCCCTGTTTGCGGCGTGTCGGGGTGTCCCGGCCGCCCGAGGCGCCCGTTTGCGGCGTGTCGGGGTGAGGCGGGCGGGCGAGGCCGCGGCGGTGCAGGGGCCCGGCCAGGCGGAGCGCCGGGTGGGTGGGAAGGGGCGTCAGGACTTGGCGAGGCGTTCGAGGGCGCCGCGGGCCACGTCGGGGCGGGTGGTGTACCAGAACGGGGGGAGCGAGCGGCGCAGGAACGGGCCGTAGCCGCGAGCCGTCTCCAGCCGCGAGTCGAGCACCGCGACGACGCCCCGGTCGCCGGTCGCCCGGATCAGCCGGCCCACGCCCTGGGCCAGCCGGACCGCGGCGATCGGCACGCTGACCGCCGCGAAACCCGAGCCGCCGCCGGCGTCCACCGCCGCCGCCCGGGCCGCCGCCAGCGGCTCGTCCGGGCGCGGGAAGGGCAGCCGGTCGATCACCACGAGCTGGCAGGCGTCGCCGGGGACGTCCACTCCCTGCCAGAGCGACATCACCCCGAACAGGCAGCTCGACCGTTCCTCCCGGAACCGGCGGACCAGCAGCGGCAGCGCCTCCTCGCCCTGGAGCAGCACCGGCAGGTCCGTCCGCGCGCGCAGCAGCTCCGCGGCCTGCTGCGCCGCCCGCCGGGAGGAGAAGAGCCCGAGGGTACGACCACCGAGCGCGCCGACCAGCGCCAACAGCTCCTCGCCCGCGGCCTCGGGCAGCCCCGACACGCTGGGCCGGGGCAGGTGTGCGGCGACGTAGAGGATGCCCTGCCGGGCGTAGTCGAAGGGGGAGCCGACGTCCAGCGACCGCCAGCCGGGGCCCTCGGTGGCGGGTACGGTGCCCGTCGCGGCGTGGCTGCCCGCGGCGACCGCCACCCGGCCGGCCTCCGGTCCGGCGCCGGGCGTGACGCCCGAGCGCCCGGCTCCGGCGGTGGCGGCCATGGCGGCGGCGGCCGGCGACGGCGGGGCGGGCGGGGGAGCGTCCAGCCCCAACGCCCGGGCCACCGTGTCGAAGCGCCCGCCCAGCGCCAGCGTGGCCGAGGTGGCGACCACGGTGCGCTCGTCGTACAGGTGGGTGGCGAGGGTACCGGCGACCGACAGCGGCGCGACCACCAGCGCCCGCCGACTGCCGTTCTCCGGCTTCTCCACCCAGGCCACGTCGTGGTCGGCCTCCTCCAGCAGCCGCTGCGCGGTGGTGGAGAGTTCGTCCAGCGCCGCCTTGGCCTGCTGCTTGCGCACCGGGTCCGGGTCGTCGGCCTTGATGTCGCCGATCGCGTCCAGGGCGGCCCGGGTCGCCGCGTCGAGCAGCGTGCACGCCTCGCGCAGCGGGGCCGGCAGCCCGGCGGTGATCCGCCCGGCCGGCGCCTCTGCCAGCCCGACGGCGAGCGCGTCGCCGGCCTCGGTCAGCCGGTCGGCCACGTCCGGGCGCAGCAGCGGCCGGGCCCGCCGGGCGGACCGGTCGACCAGCTCCGGCACCAGTTCGGCCTGGGCCGCCGAGGAGACCCGGTCGGCCAGCTCGTGCGCCTCGTCCACGATCAGCAGCTTGTGCGGCGGCACGATGTGCCGGCCGGCGATCATGTCGACGGCGAGCAGGCTGTGGTTGGTGACCACGATGTCGGCCTCGCGGGCCCGGGCTCGGGAGGCCTCGGCGAAGCACTCCTGGCCGAACGGGCAGCGGGCGGCGCCGACGCACTCCCGCGCCGGCATGGAGACCAGCCGCCAGGCCTGGTCGTCGACGCCCGGGTCCAGCTCGTCGCGGTCACCGGTGGCGGTCTCGTCGGCCCAGTCGCGCAGCCGTTGCACCTGCTTGCCCAGCCGTCCGGCCTCGCCGAGCCACTTGGTGCCGCCACCGGGCCGCGCGGCCGGGGCGTCGAAGAGGGTGTCCTCCGGCTCGTCCTCCGTGGAGTTGTCCAGCCGGGCCAGGCAGAGGTAGTGGTGCCGGCCCTTGAGCACGGCGAAGGTGGGCCGCCGGCCGAGCAGCGGCTCCACCGCGTCGGCCAGCCGCGGCAGGTCGTGGTCGACCAGCTGGGACTGCAACGCCAGGGTGGCGGTGGAGACCACGACCGGGCCGTCCACGGTCAGTGCCGGGGCGAGGTACGCCAGCGACTTGCCGGTGCCGGTGCCGGCCTGCACCAGCAGGTGCTCGCCGGAGGTGATGCTGCGCTCGATCGCCTCGGTCATCTGCTGCTGGCCGGGGCGGGCCGCGCCGCCGGGCACCGCACCGACCGCGGCGGCCAGCAGCTCGCCGCCGCTGACCCGGGCACCCCGGCGCCGACCGCCGCGGGCCGACGGAGTGGCGGAACCGGTGGCGGTGCGGGGCAGAGTCACCGTGCGACGGTACCCGCCGGTCCCGACACCGGGCCCGCCACCGCCCCGCGTGGGATACCCGATCGTGACCGGTTACTTCCCCGCAGCGACGGCTGGGCGGAATCGGTTAGTGTGCGACTCATGCCGAGCGACGTGGTCCGTGTGATCTACCGCAAGTACGACGGCAGCGCTCACCGCGACTACCCGGCCCGCCGGCTCACCGAGGACGACCTCGGCATCTGGCTCGGCGTGCCGGCCGGCACCGAGTCGGTCTACCACGGCCGGCCCTCGGTCGAGCAGATCCCGTTCGTGCTCCTGGTGCCGCACCACGCCTGGTGGACGGGCATGTTCAACCCGCCGCCGCGGACCAGCGAGGTCTACTGCGACATCACCACCCCGGCGCGGTGGGAGGGCGACGACACCGTGCACCTGTTCGACCTCGACCTGGACGTGGTGCGCCGGCGCGCCACCGGGGCGGTCGAGCTGCGCGACGAAGACGAGTTCGCCGAGCACCGGGAGCGGTTCGGCTACCCCGACGACCTGGTGGCCGAGGCCGAGGCGGCGTCGCGCTGGCTGCTCGGTGCGCTGGGCGACGGCACCGAGCCGTTCGCCACGTCGTACCGGAAGTGGCTGGCCCTGGTCCTCTGAGCCGGCTCGCGGCGCGGCGGTCAGTCGTCTGCGGCGCCCAGCCCCGCCAGCCGGGTCAGCTTCTCCGGGTTGAGCTGGTTGAAGATGCCGGTGACCCGGCCGCCGTCCACGGCGAAGGCGCTGACCAGCCGCAGGGTCCGCCCGTCGTTCAGGACGACCTCGAACTGCAACCCGAGCGCGCCGTTCACCAGCACCGGCCGGGACCGCACCCGGCCGCTGTAGCGGCCGGCCTGCCCGAAGAGGCCGAGGGTGAACCGGGCCACCTTGTCGGCGCCGGTGACCGGCCGGCGGGCCGACGGGAAGTGGCCGCCGCTGTCGCCGATCAGCACCACGTCCGGCGCCAGCACCCGCATCAGCGCCGTCAGGTCGCCCGACTCGGTGGCGGCCACGAAGGCGGACACCACCCGTTGCTGTTCGGCCAGGTCGGCGGTGTGCCGGGGCGCGTCCGGGGCGGTGACCGTCCGGCGGGCCCGGGAGGCGAGCTGTCGGGCCGCCTCGGGGCTGGTGCCCAGCGCCTCGGCGATCTGCCCGAACGGCACCGCGAAGACGTCGTGCAGCACGAACGCCACCCGCTGCTCGGGAGTGAGCCGTTCCAGCACCACCAGCAGGGCGGTGCCGAGCTGGTCGCGGCGGACGGCCCGCTCGGCGGGGTCGGGAGCGAAGCCGTCCGGCTCCGGAGCCGCACCCAGCGGGGTCACCACCGGCTCGGGCAGCCACTGCCCCGGGTACGTCTCCCGGCGTACCCGGGCGGAGCGGAGCACGTCCAGGCAGATCCGGGCGCAGGTGGTGGTGAGCCAGCCGCCCAGGTGCCGCACCTCGGCGCGGGCGGC
>NZ_JBPQTL010000138.1:0-10874 GCF_051386295.1 Micromonospora sp. URMC 105
CCCTGATGATCAAGAAGTTTGCGTCGGCGGGCACGCTTCCGCCGACGCAAACCTCTTGATCATCAGGGTGGGGGTCGGCGGGACGGGGAAGGATGGAGGGATGTTCGGGATCGGGAAGAGCAGGGACAAGGAGCTGGACGCGGCCGTCAGGGAACTCGCCGGGGCGGACACGGTCGCCTTCGGCGGGGTGGGGATCGCGGGCACCCTGCTGCCCGTGACCGAGGCGTACCGGCGGGTCGAGGAGGCGCTCCATGCCCACCCGGACGAGGCACGCGAGAAGGTCGACTGGCTGCTCCGGCACGGTTCACCGGCCGGGAAGGCGTACGCGGCGAGCCTCCTGGAGCGGGTCGACCCGGCGGCGGCCCGGGAGGCCTGGGCGTCGCTCCGCGCGGACCGGGGCGAGTTCACCACCTTCACCGGCTGCGTGATGGGCAACGCCACCCTGGGCGGGTACGCCGCCGACCGGCTTGCCGGAACGTAGGCCGGAGTCCGACCGAACGGGGCTGCGGCGAACGGCGGGCAGACCGTAGCTTCCCCCGCATGACGCACGACGCCGCCGCGCCGGCCCGCCCACCCCGACCCACCGCCGTCACGGTCGCCTACTGGTTGCAGATCGCCGCAGTCGTCGTGCTGCTCGCCCTGGTCGGCCTGGTGCTCTGGCACGCCGTCGAGTGGAACGGTGAGATCGACCGCGCGGCCCGGCTGGTGCCCGACGCCGACCCGGCGGAGGTCTCCGACGAACGGTTCGGCAACATCTTCATGTCCTCTGTGATCGGTGTGGCGGCGCTGCTGCTCGCCCTCTGGTTCGCCCTGACCGCGCGCGGCGTGCGCCGGGGCAGCAACGTCGCCCGGATCCTGGTCTTCGTGGCCGGCGGGCTGCAGGCGCTGGTCTGCTGCGCCCAGGGCGGCTTCGCGCTCCTGTTCATCCCGTTCTTCTTCGCCATCGGCGGTCCGGAGGAGGAGTGGGAGGGCGAGGAGATCCCCGCCGAGTTCATGCCGGAGGAGTCCAAGTTCCTGGAGACGCTCTACGGCACCGGGTCCGATCCGACGGGGGAGGTGCTCTTCACCGTCGGCGGGGTGGGGGCGACGCTGGTCCTCGGCCTGACCGCCGCCGCAGTGGTGCTGCTGGTGCTGCCGCCGGTGCACCGCTGGTTCGTGCCCCGCGCCGCCACGCCCGACGCCCCCCGACCGCCGCTGCACCCGCCCTACCCGCCGGCCTTCCTGCTGCCGCCCGGCTACATGCTCTGCCCCGACCCCCGCGCCCACGGGCTGCCGCCGCACCCGGCCGCCGCGTCGCCGCACCCGGCCGCCGCGCCGCAACAGTCGGCCGCCGCGTCCCCGGAGCCGGCCGCCGCGCCGCAAGAGTCGGCCGCCGCGTCGCCACAGCCAGATGCCGCCCCGGCGACCCAGGTCACTCCCGCTGCGCCGCCGCCCGCACCGGACGCCGGGCAGTCGCCGCCGAGCTGACCTGAGGGGCCGGAGCGCACCGACGCTGAGTCACTGGCCGGTCACTCAACAGTGGACTTGTTTCCCCAGGTGCGCGCGGTTGTTACCGTCTCGGCCGACGCATGGGGAGGCGGTCGCGGTGGACGGGTCGGTGGCGTACCTGGTGGCGGCGGTGGGGTGCCTGGTCGGGATCGCCGGGGTGGTGATCGCCCTGATCGCCCTCGCCCGGCAGCGGCGGAAGCCGAGGCCGGCGGCATCGGGCGACCCGTTCCGGGACACCGACGCGGACGCGCTCCGGGGTGACCCGCGCACCCTCAAGCCCGGCGATCTCGTCGAGATCCGGCAGGTGTCGTACGCGATCCGCGGCTCGGTGCATCTGGTCGAGGGCGCCTGGAGCTGGGCCGAGCACCTGCTCGACGACGCCGGTGGGGCCAAGCGCTGGCTCTCCGTCGAGGAGGACCCGGACGTGGAGCTGGTCCTCTGGACCGCCGAACCGGGTGCCACCGTCACGCCGGGTGCGCCCACCCTGGACTTCGCCGGCCGCCGCTACTCGTGGGAGGAGTCCGGGCAGGCCCGGTACTCGGCCACCGGCACCACCGGCCTCGACCCGAGCGGCACCGTCCGCTACCACGACTACCGGGCGCAGGGCGGGGCGCGGCTCGCCTTCGAGGCGTACGGGGAGGCCGGCTGGGAGGTGGCGGTGGGCGAGCCGCTGCTCCGCTCCGAGGTGATGATCTACCCGCAGGCCGGCCCGGGACAGGTGGCCTGAGGGTGCTGGTCAGCATCGACACCCCGTACGTCGACACCAGCGCCGCCGACCTCGGGCTGGCCCTCGGTGATCCCGAGCTGCCGGCCCTGGCCGTCCGCGAGGTCGACCTGCCCGGCGGCATCCGGGTGCGGCTGCGCCTGCTCGGCGCCTCGCACCAGGTCGTCCTGCCCACGCCGACCGGCGGGCTCACCGAGACGGTGGCCTGCCTGCCGGGCCGGCCGCCGCACCTGCCCGGCACGCTGCACGACGAACCGAACGGCTACCGGTTCACCGCCACGGTGCTCCGGCCGCCCGCCGGTGAACTGCGCGCCCGCGTCACCGCGCTCCGCGCCGAGCTGACCGACGACCCGTACGCGCTGGTCGGGGTCTTTCCCGGCGACCCGGACGCGGTCACCGCGCTGGCCGTCCGTCCCGACCCGCCGGACGGTTCGGTCGGCTGGCGCACCTGGCACGCGTATCCCCAGACCAACGAGCTGGTCCTGACCGAGACGGTGGTGGCACTGCGATGACGTACCGGCGCTGGTTCGTGGTGGGAGTGGCCTTCGCGGTCATCGGTGCCCTGGTCGCCGCCTTCGCGATCTTCTACGGCAACTTCTCGCCCCGCGGTTACGTCGAGGACCGCTACACCCGGGCGACCAGCCGGGACATCGGCGGCGAGGCGGTCGCGTACACCTCGAACAAGACGCCGAGCCAGGTGGCGCAGGACGTGACCGAGGCCTGGCAGCCGGCCGACCAGTACGTCGACGGCAGCGGCGTCTACCTGCGCTACGACGACGACTCGGTGGTGATCCTGCCGATCGCCACCGGCTCGGTGATCCTCCTCGAACGCCTCCGCACCGCCTACCCGCGCTACCACTCCACCGTGGGCAGCCACTGGGGCTGGGGCCGGGGCAGCACCGTCCGGGGTGGCGGCCCCGGCAGCGGCAAGTAGCCCGACCGAACGACACCCCCTGGAGTCCCCTGTGCAGACCCTGGTCACCGATCTGCTGGTCACGCTCGCCTACGGCGTGGTCGGCGTCGTCCTGATGGCCGTCGGCTACGTCCTGGTCGACGTGGCCACCCCCGGCAAGCTCCACGAGCTGATCTGGACCGGGCGCAACCGCAACGCCGCCCTGCTGCTCGCCTCGAACCTGGCCGGCGTCGGCACCATCGTGGTCGCCGCGATCGCCGCCAGTGCCGACGACGTCGCCCTCGGCCTGGTCGGCGCCGCCGCGTACGGCATCCTGGGCCTGGTCGTCATGGCCGGGGCGTTCCTGCTGCTCGACGCGGCGACCCCGGGCCGGCTCGGTGAGATCCTGGTCGACCCGGAGCCGCACCCCGCGGTCTGGGTCTCCGCCGTCGTCCACCTCGCCACCGGCGCGATCATCGCCGCCGCGATCAGCTGATGGCCGCCCCGAAGCGGCCGGGCGCCGCCGGACGCCCGGCGAGCACCGGCGCGAAGAGCCACGCGAGTAGCGCCGAGATACCGGTGTGGAAGCAGGCCCTGATCTGGGTGGGCCTGCTGGGCACCGTCGCCGCCTGCACCATCGGGTCGATCGTCAACGGTGACGACGCGTCCGACGTCGTGCCGCCGCCGACCGCGCAGGAGCGCACCGACACCGTCGCGGTCCTGGCGCGCTCCTCGGCCAGCCAGGGCGTCTGCTACGGCTGGGAGCTGAGGGACGACTTCGGCTCCGCAGATCCGGTCAGCGTCGGTTCCAACCTCGGCGACGGGGTGGCGGTCGAGGAGAACCCGTCGTGCCCGCGCTGGATGCAGGTGAGCGTCCGGATCTACTACCCGTCGGAGAGCAGCGAGAGCGACGACAGCGCCTACGTCACCGTCAACGGCTCCGGCGACTTCTCCTCGTCGGAACTGCTGCGTGTCGCGGACGGCCTGGGGCGGCTCGGAATCACCGAGAAGGTCTTCATCGACGACCCGGGCTGGGGTGTCACCCGGGCCGCCGTGATGCTGCCGCTGCTCGCCGTCGAGGCGGGGGTGGTCGAGCCGGCCGCCACCCCGGCCCCGGCCGCGGCCGCGGCGGAGCCTTCGCCGCTGCCCGACCCGGGTAGCGACCTGTGGCGGGACCGCTGGGGCTACCTGCTCGCCGCCGGTGGCCTGCTGCTGGTCACCGCACTGCTGGTGACCGTCGGAGTCGTGCAGCGCCGCCGGACGACTGCTCCGGGTCGCGGCGCGGCGCCAGACGCGCCGAGCCGGAGTGGTCGCGAGCGCCGGGGAGTCGAATCCGCGCAGCGCGCCGGGGCGGACGCGGTGCCGTCGCGTACCCCGGAGAAGGCGTGACCGTCGACGTGCCGCCGGCCCCGGCCGACGCCGGACCGGCGGCGCGGCCGCGCTGGCGGGCGGCCCGGGCGGCGGTGCTGCTCGCGGTCTTCGTCTGCGCGGCCTGCGGCCTGGTCTACGAGCTGGCGCTGGTCGCGCTCGGCAGCTACCTGATCGGCGACGCGGTCGGGCAGGCCTCGATCGTGCTCGGCGTGATGGTCTTCGCGATGGGCGTCGGCGCGCTCGTCGCGAAGCCGTTGCAGTCCCGGGCGGCCGCCGCGTTCGCGGTGATCGAGCTGACCCTGGCGCTGCTCGGCGGGCTCTCCGTGCTCGGCCTCTACGCCGCCTTCGCCTGGCTGGACCTCTACGGTCCGGCGCTGGTCGGCACCGCGTTCGTGCTCGGCCTGCTGATCGGCGCGGAGATCCCGCTGCTGATGGTGATGCTGCAACGCATCCGCGAGCAGTCCGCCGGCAGCGCGGTGGCCGACCTGTTCGCCGCCGACTACGTCGGGGCGCTCCTCGGCGGGCTGGCCTTCCCGTTCCTGCTGATGCCGGTCTTCGGCCAGCTCAAGGGCGCACTGGTGGTCGGCGCGGTGAACGCGGTGGCCGGCGTCGCGCTGGTCTGCACGGTCTTCCGCGCGGAGCTGAGCCGCCGGGCCCGGGTCGCGCTCGCCGCCGGCTCCGTGGTGGTCGCTCTCTGCCTCTCCTACGCCTGGATCACCGCCGCCGACTTCGAGCTGACCGCCCGGCAGCAGCTCTACCGGGACCCGGTGGTGCACGCCGAGCGCAGCCGCTACCAGGAGATCGTGCTCACCCGGTCGGTGCGGGAGGTCGGGCAGGCCCAGACCGACCTGCGCCTCTACCTCAACGGCGACCTCCAGTTCAGCTCCGTCGACGAGTACCGCTACCACGAGGCGCTGGTGCATCCGGCCCTGCGCGGGCCGCGCGGCGAGGTGCTGGTGCTCGGCGCCGGTGACGGGCTCGCCGTCCGGGAGATCCTGCGCTACCCCGACGTACGCCGGGTGACCGTGGTCGACCTCGACCCGGCGGTGGTGGCGCTGGCCCGCGCCGAGCCGCAGCTGCGCCGGCTCAACGGCGACGCGTTCACCGACCCCCGGGTGCGGGTGGTCAACACCGACGCCTTCGGCTGGCTGCGTACCGCCACGGACCGGTTCGACGTGGTGGTGGCCGACCTGCCCGACCCGGACGAGACCGCCACCGCGAAGCTCTACACCGTCGAGTTCTACGCGCTGATCCGCTCGGCGCTCGCCGAGGGCGGCCGGCTGGTGGTGCAGTCCGGGTCGCCGTACTTCGCGCCCCGGTCGTACTGGTCGATCGAGGCGTCGGTACGCGCGGCCGGCTTCGCCACCGTGCCGTACCACGTGGACGTGCCCTCCTTCGGCGACTGGGGCTTCCTGCTCGCCGCGCCGGGGGCCACCCCGCCGGCGCTGGAACTGCCGGCGGACGCGCCGCCGCTACGCTTCCTCGACCCGTCGGTGCTCCGGGCGGCGGCCGCCTTCCCGGCCGACCGGGCCCGCCTCGCCGTTCCGGCCTCCACACTGCTGCAGCCGAAGGTGCTGGAGTACGCCCGCGCGGAGTGGCGCGGCTACTGACCCCGCCGTCCGGCCGCCGCTGCGTGGTGCGCGCACAGTTGGGCCGATATGGATACGGTGTGGGCGCGATCTAGGGGAAGGGAGAAATCATGGTCGATTCCCAGCACACACCGGCCCGCGTCCGACCGGCCGTCGTGACGATTTCCAGCTATCTGCTGATTCTGTTCGCGCTCATCCAGGTGATCAACCTGATCATCGCGATCGCCACCATCGGCACCATCCGCGAGGTGATGGACGAGGCCTACCGCGGCACCTCCGCCAACGGGGTGCAGGGGGTGGCGGACTTCGCCATCGCGTTCAGCCTGGGCGGCGCCATCGTGGGGCTGCTGCTGGCCATCGTGCTGGCCGTGCTCGGCCTGTTCAACAACCGGGGCGTGAACGGCACCCGGATCACCACCTGGGTGCTCGGCGGCCTGATGTTCTGCTGCTGCGGCCTCGGCACGGCCAGCAACGCCGCCGGGGGCTTCGGCGCCGGTGCCGGCGGGACGACCGGCGGCGACGTGCCCAGCGCCGAGGAGGTGCAGCGCCGGCTGACGGAGGCACTGCCGTCCTGGTACGCCCCGGTGACCCTGCTGCTCTCGGTGGTGTCCCTGCTCGCCCTGCTGACAGCGCTGATCCTGCTGGCCCTGCCCAAGGCGAACGAGTTCTTCCGCAAGCCGCAGCAGGCGTGGGAGCCGCCGGTCCCCGGCGCCGCCTACCCCGGTCAGCCGAGCTACCCGGCCCCCGGCTACCCGCAGGCGGGCTACCCGCCCGCGCAGCCGGGTCAGCCGTCGGCCCCGGGTGAGCCCGGCTACCCGCCCACCCCCGGCTACCCGGCCACGCCGGAGCAGCCTCCGGCCGCCTCGCCGTGGCAGCCGCCGTCGGCACCGTCTCCGGACGCGCCCGCCGCACCGCCGGCCGGTCAGCCGGAGCCCGGTGGGCAGGGGCAGGACCGGCCGGGTGAGAGCGGCCCGCCGTCCGACCCGACCCGCCCGACCGGCAGCTGACGGGCGAGTACGAGCGACGCCGACGATTCCCTCCGAGTAGGTTGCAAGCCGACGCCTACCGGAGGGAATCGTCGTGTCGTACCCCGATCAGGCGCCGGCGCGCCGGCCCGCCGCCGTCACGCTGGCCGCGGCGGTGCTCGGCCTGATGGCCCTCGCCGCCGGGGCGTACGCGGTCGCGGCGCTGCTCGCGCTGGGCGGCACGGTGGACCGGCTCCGGTCGGCCGCCGCCGCCACCGGCGCGCGCCCCGACGAGGTCGACGGCGTGGTCACCCTGCTCCGGGTCACCACCATCCTCTCGGCGGTGCTCACCGTCCTGGTCGGTCTGCTGCTGATCGGTCTCGCCGCCGGGCTGCTCGCCGGCCGCCGGGGTGCCCGGGTGGCGACCTGGGTGGTCGCCGGGGTGGGACTGCTCTGCGGCTGCGGCGCCCTGGCCGCCCTGGTGGGGCAGCGGGCCGGCCCGCTGCGGACCGGTGAGCAGACCACGGCCGAGTTGCTG
Source organism: Micromonospora sp. URMC 105 (assembly GCF_051386295.1). Lineage (NCBI taxonomy): Bacteria > Bacillati > Actinomycetota > Actinomycetes > Micromonosporales > Micromonosporaceae > Micromonospora > Micromonospora sp. URMC 105. The sequence continues at coordinate 7,568 of NZ_JBPQTL010000138.1, forward strand.
GGCCTGCTCGGCGACGCCTACCCGTCGTGGTGGATCCCGCTGAACGGGGCCCTTTCGGTGGGCCAGTCGCTCGGCTACCTTGTGGTGGCCGTGCTGCTGGCGCTGCCCGCGGCGAGCGGCTGGTTCGGCCGGACCCGGCCGACGCCGGCCCCGACGCCGCCGCCGTACGGCCCCTATCCGCCCCTGCAGGCTCCGCCGCCGTCCCGCTGAGGAGCGCCCGTGACCTCCGTTCCCCCGGCCACCCCGCGACGGGCGCTGGTCACCGGCGCGACGGCCGGCATCGGTGAGTCGTTCGCCCGCCGGCTCGCCGCCGACGGCTGGGAGCTGGTGCTGGTGGCCCGGGACGCCGCCCGGCTCGACGAGGTGGCCGCCGAGCTGACCGCCCGGCACGGTCACCGGGTGGAGACGCTCCCCGCCGATCTGTCCACCGACGACGGTTGCACGGTCGTGGAACGGCGGCTGACCGACACCGCCGCCCCGGTCGAGCTGCTGGTCAACAACGCCGGGCTCAGCCTCAACCAGCCGTTCCTGCGGTCCACCGTCGCCGACGAGGCGCGGTTGCTGCGGCTCAACGTGCACGCGGTCATGCGGCTCACCCTCGCCGCCCTGGGCCCGATGACGGATCGACGGAACGGGGCAGTGATAAATGTCTCTTCCGTTGCGGGTTTCGGTCCGGTGATGCCCGGTTCCACGTATCCGGCGAGCAAGGCGTGGGTGACGAGCTTCAGCGAGTCCGTCGACCTGTCGGTGCGGCCGCTCGGCGTACGGGTGATGGCGCTCTGCCCCGGCTACACCGCCACCGGCTACCACGAACGCAACGGCATCGACATGTCCGGCACGCCGGGCTGGATGTGGCTGCGGGCCGACGACGTCGTCGACGTTGCCCTGCGTGACCTGCGCAAAGGCCGGCAGATCAGCGTCCCGGACTGGAAGTACAAACTGGCCGTGGCCGGCCTGCGGCACGCGCCGCGACGGCTGCTGCGGCTGGCGTACCGCGACCGCCGGGGCCGGGTCGAGCCGACCGGCGGTTGAGCCCGCGAGACCCTGCGCGCCCCGGCGACGCCGGACGTCGGCAGGGTACGGCTTTACCGGCCAGTCGCACAGCGTAGCCGTCCATCGCCACCCGTCGGTCGCCCGCGAGGCTGACCCAGGTGGACCCCACATCCGGCGTACAGACTCGCGCAGTACCCTCTATCGCCATGGGGCACCGCGACGACCTGCGTAAATTCATTTCCGACCTGGCTGTGGTCCACGGCCGGGTGGTGCTCTCCTCGGGCCGCGAGGCGGACTGGTACGTCGATCTGCGCCGCGTCACGCTCCATCACCAGGCTGCACCGCTGGTCGGTCGGGTGATGCGCGAGCTGACCGCGGACTGGGACTATGAGGCGGTCGGCGGGCTGACCCTCGGCGCGGATCCGATCGCGATGTCGATGCTGCACGTCGCGGCGGAGACCGACCGCCCGTTGGACGCCTTCGTGGTTCGCAAGACGGGCAAGGCGCACGGCCTGCAACGTCGGATCGAGGGGCCTGAGGTGGCCGGCCGGCGGGTACTGGCCGTGGAGGACACCTCGACGACGGGCGGCAGCGTGTTGACCGCCGTCGAGGCGTTGCGCGAGGCCGGGGCGGAGGTCGTGGGTGTGGCGGTTATTGTTGATCGAGGAGCCGGGGACGCCGTGCGAGCCGCCGGACTGCCGTACAAGGCGGCCTATACGTTGGCTGACCTCGGCCTTGTGGCGTAAAAGTTTGCCGATTCGGATCTGCTGATATGCAGGCGGATCGATGCTGCTGGTGGAAGGATGGAATACGTGGGAACTGCGTTGGCTGAAATGACCATGCCTCAGATCTCGCCGCTTGCCGGCGAGCCGATCGAACGTGCCGATGCCGAGCGGCTGGCGGGGGTCCTCAAGGCCCTTGCCGACCCCGCGCGGCTGCGGCTGCTCAGCCTGATCCAGTCGGCCCCCGAGGGCGAGGCGTGCGTCTGCGACCTGACCGCGCCCCTCGGCCTCTCGCAGCCGACGGTCAGCCACCACCTCCGCATCCTCACCGAGGCCGGCTTGCTGGAGCGGGAGAAGCGCGGTGTGTGGGCCTACTACCGGCTGGTGCCGTCCGCGATCGCCACGATCGCGGATCTGCTGACCCCGCCGCGCAAGCGGGCCACCAAGAAGGCTCGCTGACCCGGTGTCCGCGCGTCGTCCCCGACCGGGGCGACGTCCGGTGACGTACCAGGGGTGGCGTCATCGGGTGGTGACGCCTGCCCGTCACCAGCCAGCTCGCTGATCCGTCCACCGGTTCGTCCGGTGACACGAACGGCCGGTCCCTTCCGGGGCCGGCCGTTCGTCGCGTCCGAGGTCAGCGGCCCTGGCCGTGGTCCGGGTAGCGCCGGTCGCCCTGCGGCTGCTGCGGCTGGTCGTGGTGCAGGTGGTGCTCCACGGTGTCGCGCACCGCGTCCACCGCGCCGACCGCGCTCGCGGCGGCGACCACGGCGATGGCCTCGCCCCGCTTGCGAGCCTTCCGGTCGCGCAGGAACTCGAAGAAGATCGGCAGCACCGAGATCAGGATGATCAGCGCGACCACCGGCAGGATGTACCGGTCGATCTTGTCGCCGATCGCGCTGTAGATCTGCTCGGCCAGCAGGTAGCCGATCAGCAGGATGCCGTCCACCCAGACGATCGCGCCGATCACGTTCCAGAGGAAGAACTGCTTGGCCGGCATGCCGAGCGTGCCCGCCACCGGGTTCAGGAAGGTCCGCACGATCGGGATGAACCGGGCCAGCACCACGGCCTTCGCCGGGCCGAACTTCTGGAAGTAGAACTCCGCCTTCTCCACGTACTCCTTCTTGAAGAGGCGGGAGTTGGGACGGTCGAACATCCGCCGGCCGTACCGGGAGCCGAGCCAGTGCCCGAGCTGGGCGCCGACGATCGCGCAGATCGGCCCGCCGATCAGCAGCCCGATCAGGGAGAGCCGGGTGCCGTCGCCGAAGATCGCGTCCGCCACCGGCGACGCCGCGACGCCCGCCAGGAACAGCAGCGAGTCGCCCGGGAAGAAGAAGCCGACCAGCAGGCCGGTCTCGGCGAAGAGGATCACCCAGACGCCGATCAGCCCGAAGGTCTGCAACAGTTCCTTGGGGTCGAGCGGATTCAACGCGACCGTCTCGACCACGACCCGGCTCTTCTCACCTGTGTCCACGGCCACACAGGCTACCGAACGCCGCCGCGCTCACACCCCCCGCCCTCTGCGCGCACTTTCTCCGAAAGCGTGGCCATTTCGCGCTCCATGGCCACGCTTTCTCGGAAAGTGCGCGCAAGGG
>NZ_JBPQTL010000139.1:0-10858 GCF_051386295.1 Micromonospora sp. URMC 105
GGGGAGGGGGTTAGTCGGCGCGGCGGGTGGCGGCGATGGCCAGGTCGACCAGGGCCTGGCGGGCCTCGGTGTCGAGGTCGACGGTGGTGAGAGCGGCCAGCGCGGCGTCGGTGAGGGTGACGATCCGCTGCTCGGTACGGGCCAGCGCCCCGCTGGCGGTGATCAGCTCCCGCAGCCGGGTCACCCCGGCCTCGTCCAGCGCCGGATCGCCGAGCCGGCCGAGCAGCAACTCCCGGCCGGCGTCGTCGGTTGCCTCCACAGCCGCCGCCACCAGATAGGTGCGCTTGCCCTCGCGCAGGTCGTCCCCGGCCGGCTTGCCGGTCTGCGCCGGGTCGCCGAAGACGCCGAGCACGTCGTCGCGGAGCTGGAACGCCTCGCCCAGCGGCAGCCCGTACGCCGAGTACGCCGTGCGTACGTCCGCCGACGCCTGGGCCAGCGCGGCGCCGAGCAGCAGCGGCCGCTCGACCGTGTACTTGGCCGACTTGTACCGGGCCACCTTGCTGGCCCGCTCCACCGAGGTGTCCCCGATGGCCTGGGTCAGCACGTCCAGGTACTGCCCGACGGTGACCTCCGTGCGCATCTCGTCGAAGACCGGGCGGGCCCGGGCCACCGTGCCCGGCTCCAGGCCGGCGGAGTGCAGCAGCTCGTCCGACCAGACCAGGCAGAGGTCGCCGAGCAGGATCGCCGCCGCGTCGCCGAAGCCGTCCGGGTCGCCACCCCAGCCCGCCGCGCGGTGCCGGGCGGCGAACCGCCGGTGCACCGCCGGCTCGCCGCGACGGGTGTCCGAGCGGTCCATCAGGTCGTCGTGGATCAACGCGCTGGCCTGCACGAACTCCAGCGCCGCCAGGGCGGTCACCACATGGTCGGAGTCGACCCCGCCGGCGCCCCGGTACCCCCAGTACGCGAACGCCGGGCGCAGCCGCTTGCCGCCGCCCAGCACGAACGCCTCGATCGCCTCGGCGACGGGCACCAACGCGTCGTCGACGCCGGTCATCCAGGTGCGCTGGTTGGCCAGGAACTCGGCCAGGGCCTTGTCGACGCGCTGACGCAGGCCGGCACGGTCGACGGGAGAGACGGGAGCTGCGTGGGTCACGTACCGACGCTATCCGGTCGGCGTCGGCCGCGCGCCACCGCCGGGTCGGCGGGTCGCACCCGACCCGCCCGGCGGCCCGGCCCGCCGCCCCGACGACGACCGGACGGGGGCGGTGACCGGGCCGCGGGGAAGGAAGCCGCGGGCATCGGCGAGCAGCGCGGCGTAGCGGCGTACCGCCGGCTCGCCGCGGTGCGCGGCCAGCCGGCGCTCCAGCTCGGCCAGCGGGGTCGCGGCCCGCGCGGACCCGGCGCGCACCGCGTCCAGCAGCGCGGCCCCGGCCACCGCGCAGGCCTGCTCCACCTCGCCGAGCTGGAGCAGGCCACGGGCCAGCCAACCGCCGTAGACCGCCGCCCGGCGGGGTCGGCCGGCCCGGCGGGCCGCGCGCAGCAGCGGCAGGGCCGGTCGGGGCCGGCCGAGCGCGACCAGGGTGCGGCCGGTCATCGCCGCCAGCTCGGCGTCGTCGAGCCAGTAGAGCCAGGGCGGCTCGGCGGCCGGCTCGACCGCGCCGCCCGCGCGCCGCGCCGCGTCGAGGGCCTGCCGGGCGGCCCGGGTCCGCCCGCCCAGCGCGGCCGCCAGCGCCACCCGGTGCAGCAGCAACGCCCGCAGCCCGGGACCGGCCGCCCGCCGGGCCCCCGCGTACGCGGTGCGGGCCAGCAGCAGCGCGCCCTCCGGGTCGGCGGCCCCGGCCAGCAGGTGGCTGGCCGATCCCAGCACGTGCCCGGCGAGCGCCGGGTCACCGGCCGCCGCGGCGGCCCGCAGCCCGAGCCGGTAGGCGTCCAGCCCGGCGGCGGGATCCCCGGCGTCGGCGTGCAGCCACCCGGCGAACTGGGCCGTCTCGGCCAGCACCGGCAGCAGTCGCCGCCGCTCGGCCGGGCCCGCCCCGGCCAGCGCCCGGGCCGCCCGCCGCAGCCGGTACGCCCCGGCCGGGGCCAGGTCGGCGCCGCCGCTGACGTCGTCGAGCCGGCGCAGCTCGGCCAGCTCGCCGGGGGCGGGTGGCCCGCCCGGCTCGGACCGCCCCGGTCCGCCCGCGTCGGCGTCGCGGTCCACCGCCGCCGGTGCGACGAGCAGCGGCGCGTGCGGGTCGGCCGCCCAGCGTTGGGCCAGGGCCAGCAGGGCCGACCGGGACCGGGAGCCGCCCGCGCCCACCGGGCCGCGATGCCGGCTGCGCCCGGCGGCCTCGACCAGCAGCCCGGCCGGCGCGTCGAGCACCAGGGCCAGCCGGTGCAGCCAGCGGTCGCCCGGCAGCCGGGCCTGGCGCTCCCAGCGGGAGATCTCGTGCCGGGTCACGGTGGGCGCGCCGGAGGCGGCGCAGAGCTCGGCGGCGAGCCGCTGCTGGCTCCAGCCGCGGGCCAGCCGCAGCTGGGCGATCAGCGGCCCGAGCAGGCGCGGGTCGGGCGGGGTCATCGGTCCTCCGGTCGGGCGTCGGCGCGGCGAGCCGGCCGTCCGGCAGGACGGGACCGGCGCGCCGTCGGTCGGTGCTGACCCCCGCGCGTGCCCCCGGGCGCCGGCCCCGACCGGCGCCACCCGCGCTGGTTCCTTCCTACCCCGGGGGTACGACGGCGGGCCGGACCCGCCGTGCGTCGCCGCGCCGACCGGTCCACCGGCGTGCGCAGACGGCCGTCGATGCCACGATGGGAAGATCGTGGGTACGCGGGCCGGCGCCCGCTAGAGTCAGGGCGTGGCGCTCGGTCTTCCCTCCGTCCTCCCCAATCCCCAGCCGGCGATCGGGGCGTTGATCCGTGACCGGCAGCCGACGTTCTCCTTCGAGTTCTTCCCGCCCAAGACGCCCGAGGGCGAGCGGCTGCTCTGGCAGGCCATCCGGGAGCTGGAGTCGCTGCGACCCTCGTTCGTGTCCATCACCTACGGCGCGGGCGGGTCGACCCGGGACACCACGGTGGCGGTGACCGAGCGGATCGCCACCGAGACCACCCTGCTGCCGATGGCCCACCTGACCGCGGTCAACCACTCGGTCGCCGAGCTGCGCAACGTCATCGGCCGGCTGGCCGGCGTCGGCGTGCGCAACGTGCTCGCCGTACGCGGCGACCCGCCGGGCGACCCGGGTGGGGAGTGGGTCCGCCACCCCGAGGGCGTGCTCTACGCCGAGGAACTGGTCCGGCTGGTCCGCGACGCCGGCGACTTCAGCGTCGGCGTGGCCGCCTTCCCGTACAAGCACCCGCGTTCCGCCGATGTCGCCAGCGACACCGCGCACTTCGTCCGCAAGTGCCGGGCCGGCGCGGAGTTCGCGATCACCCAGATGTTCTTCGACGCCGACGACTATCTGCGGCTGCGCGACCGGGTCGCCGCCGCCGGCTGCGACACCCCGATCCTGGCCGGCGTGATGCCGGTGACCCAGATCGGCACCATCGAGCGGTCCGTGCAGCTGTCCGGGGCGCCGTTCCCGCCCGCCCTCGCCGAACGGTTCGCGCGGGTCGCCGACGATCCGGAGGCAGTGCGCCGGCTCGGCATCGAGCAGGCCAGCGAGATGTGCACCCGGCTGCTGGACGAGGGGGTGCCGGGGATCCACTTCATCACCCTCAACCGGTCCACCGCGACCCGGGAGGTCTGGCGCAGCATCCAGGCCGGCGCCCGGGTGTGAACGCCCGTACCCCGACACCTGAACCGCGCCGCGACGGTTGATCGATGGTGGGCACACAGCTGAAGTGGGACGACTACGCCACCGCCTGGGCCCGGCTGCACGGCGGCTTCGACCCGCGCGCCGCCGCGCCGGTGGTCCGGGCCTGGCTGCGGTTCGCCTACCACGTGGGGTACATCCTCGGCCGGCTCCGGATCGGCCCGACCGCGGTGACCGTGGCCGGGGTGCTGCTCTGTCTCTGCGTGCCGCTGTTCTCCGTACGATCGGTGGACGGTCCGCTGCTGGGGGCGTTGTTCGTGCTGCTCGCCGCGGTGGCGGACAGCGTCGACGGGGCGGTGGCGGTGGCCACCAACCGGACCACCCGGCTCGGCTACGTCTACGACTCGGTCGCCGACCGGCTCGGTGAGGTCGCCTGGCTGACCGCGTTCTGGCTGGTCGGCGCGCCGGGCGCGCTGGTGGTCGCCGGCGGTGCGCTGTCCTGGCTGCACGAGTACGTCCGGGCCCGCGCGGTCGCCGCCGGGATGCGCGACATCGGCGCGGTGACCGTGGGGGAGCGCCCCACCCGGGTCTGCGTGGCCCTGGTGGGGCTGCTGCTGGCCGGGCTGACCGGGCTGATCGACCCGGACCTGGCCGCCGGCACCATCACCATGGCCACCGCCGTCTGGGTGCTGCTGGCCGGCTTCGGCCTGGGGCAGCTGCTGTCGACCGTGCGCCGCGCCCTGATCGACGCCGGCTGACCCCTCGCCGCCCCGCTACCAGGCCGGACCGATCTCCTCGGCGACGATCTGCGCGGAGAGGGTCACCATCGGCAGGCCGCCCCCGGGGTGGCTGGAGCCGCCGACCAGCCAGAGCCCGTGCACCGGGCCCCGGTTGGCCGGGCGCAGCAGCCCGCCCGCCGTGCCGTAGATCGTGCCGCCCGGCGCGCCGGTCGCCGTGTCCAGGTCGGCGGGGGTGCGGACCTCCCGGAACACCAGCCGGTCGCGGACGTCGACGCCCCGCTCGGCGAGCACGTCGAGGATCCGGTCGGCGTACGCCTCGGCGAGCCCTGGCCGGCGCCAGTCCACCGCCCCGGCGGCGGTGCCGTGGCGCGCGGCGTTGACCAGTACGAACCACGACTCGTGCCCGTCCGGGCGGACCATCGGGTCGTCGGCGACGGTGACGAAGACGGTCGGGTCGGCCGCCGGCCGGGCCCGTACGCCCCGTCCCGGGTCGCCGAAGACCGCGTCGAACTCGGCGTCGTAGTCGCGGGGGAAGAACACGTTGTGGTGGGCCAGCCCGGTGTCGCCGCGTACCCCGAGCAGCAGCACGAAGCCGGCCAGGCTGCGGTCGGTCAGCCCGGCCAGCCGGCGCGGGGCGGGCAGCAGGTCCCGGTAGAGGGTGAGCGCGTCGGTGTTGGCCACCACCACGTCGGCGGGGACGGGCGCGGTGGCGCCGGCGAGGCGTACCCCGTGCACCCGGCCGCCCGCGGCGTCGATCCGGGTGACCGTGGCGCCGGTCTGCACGACCACGCCGAGGTCCAGGCAGCGTGACAGCAGCGCGTCGGCCAGGGTGCCCAGCCCGCCGCGCAGGTACCAGCCGCCGAAGGTCAGCTCGGCGTAGGGGACGGCGACCAGCGCGGCCGGGGCGCGGCGCGGGTCGGCGCCGGTGTAGGTGGCGTACCGGTCGAGCAGCATCCGCAGCCGCGGGTCGGACAGCTGCGACCGGCCCAGCCCGCGCAGGCTGCGGCCGGGACCGATGGCGGCCAGGTCGCCCAGCCGCCAGGCCAGCGCGGCGAGGTCGCGCGGCGAGCCGACGGCCCGGCGCAGGATGTCGCGGTGCGAGGCCTCCCACACCCGGGCGGCCCGGCGCCAGAGCCGCTGCCAGTCGGCGGCGGCCCGGTCGCCGAGGGCCGCGCCGATCCGGGCGGCGAACTCGGCCGGGTCGGCGCAGGAGTCCAGCGCCGGCCCGCCGCCGGGGAAGACGTGCCGCACGATCGGGTCCAGCGGCACCAGGTCGAGGTACTCGTCGAGCTTGGCCCCGGTCGCCTCGAACAGGTCGTGGAAGACCTGGGGCAGGGTGAAGAGGCTGGGTCCGGTGTCGAAGTGGAACGAGCCCGCCGGGGTGTCGTGCGCGTACCGGCCGAGCTTGCCGCCGACGGTGTCGGCCCGTTCGAAGACGGTGACCTCGTGTCCGGTGACGGCCAGCCGGGCGGCGGCGGCCAGGCCGCCCACCCCGGCGCCGACGATCACGATCCGCGCCATGCCGCGTCCTCCTAGCTGACCGGGCGGCCCCGCCAGGACAGACGTCGCCGCTTCCGCAGATGGTACGACCGCAGGGTCAGCCAACCGAGGACCACGACCGACACGGGGTGTGCCAGCGCGTCGGGCCAGGCCCGGCCGCCGGTGGCCCGGGCGCTGAGCACCCGCCCGGCGACCCCGAGCAGGTAGCCGGCGGCGGCGAGCGCGGCCACCCCCGGCGCACCGGCCGCCAGCGCCGCGCCGGCGGCCAGCGGGGGCGCGGTGTAGAGCAGGAGCAGCAGGGTCACCACGAGCGCCGCCGCGCTCGGGTGGCCGAAGGAGGCCCAGAGCGACTTGGTGTAGCCGTCGCGCAGCTGCGGCCAGTTCTCGTACATCCGGCAGGCGGCCAGCCGGGAGCCGTCGGCCAGGGCGATCCGCCCGCCGGACCGCTTGACCGCCCGGGCCAGCTCGATGTCCTCCAGGACCTTGTCGGCCACCGCGGCGTGGCCGCCGGCCCGGTGGTAACCGGCCCGGTCCACCACCAGGAACTGCCCGCCCGCGGCGGCCAGCGACGGCCGCGGCGAGCGTTCCATCGCGCGCAGCGGCAGGAAGGTCAGCCACAACCACTGCAGCAGCGGCTGCACCAGCCGGTCGGCCGCCGTCCGCACCAGGATCCGGGGGTACGGCGACAGCAGCGCCGCCCCGGCGGCGCGCAGCTCGGCGACCGCCGCCGCGACGGCGTACGGGGTGAGCACCACGTCGGCGTCGACGAAGGCGAGCGCGGTGGCGGCCGGGTCGGCCCGGCCGGCGAGCTGGTGGCAGGCGTGCGGCTTGCCCAGCCAGCCCGGCGGCGGGTTGACCCCGGTGAGCAGGGTGACCCGGGGATCGTCGCCGGCCACCGCGCGGACCACGTCGGCGGTGCCGTCGGTCGATCCGTCGTCGAGCACCACGATCCGCAGCCGCGGCACCCCCCGCTGGGCCAGCAGCGAGCGCAGGCAGGGCGTGAGGCGGGCCGCCTCGTCGCGCAGCGGCAGCAGCACCGCCACCGTCTCGGTGACCTCGACCGGATCGCCGGCAGGGCGGCGCAGCCACCGGCCCGCGTTGACCGCGGTGTGCGCGGTCAGCGCGGCGAGCGCGAGGACCAGGCCGAGGAGCGTGGCGCTCATGCCGTCGCCGCCCTGCGGTGACCGGCCGGCTTCCGCGCCCGATCCCCGCTGTTGCGCTCGCTCATGCGGTGGCGTCGACGCCGGGACGCGCCGGCCGGCGGGGAGCCCGCCCGTCGTCACCGTGCCGGCGGGCGCGCACCAGCGTCACCGCCAGCGGCACCGCGGCCGCCGCCATGCCGGCCGCGCCCCAGAGCGCCGAGGCGGGCAGGTCGAGGAAGACCGCGTGGGCCAGCACGCTGGAGAAGTACGTCCACAGGTAGAGCGCGAACATCGGGTCGTCACGGGAGTCGGTGACCGCGACGGACGGCCCGGCCAGCGGGCGCAGCGCGCTCATCAGCAGCACCGCGAAGAGCAGCCAGCCCAGGTAGTTGCTGACCGGGATGCCGGGCAGCCCGGGCAGGGCCGGGTCGGCGTCCCGCCACACCCAGTAGCCCTCGGCCACCATCTGCGGGTCGAGGAAGAGGTCCCAGGCGGCCAGCCCGACGGCGGCCAGCGCGATCCGGCCGGGCCCGGACGAGGTCAGCCGGACGGCGGCCAGCCACGCGGGCCACGCCATCCAGGTCCAGGCCAGCGGGATGATCAGCGGCACCCCGGCCAGCTTCGGGCCGAGTTCGCCGGAGTAGTCGTAGCTGCCGAACGGGAAGCCGGTGGCGACCCCGAGCGCCTCGATCGCGAAGCCGCCGCCGGTGGCCACCGCGACCAGCGCTCCCGCCGTACGCGGGCCACGGCGCAGCAGGGCGTGCCCGACGGAGAGCAGGTAGCCCAGCACGACGGTGGCGACGGTCAGCCGGGCCCGGGTCTCGCCGGTGGTGAGGGGGTAGCAGATCTGGGCGAGGACGAGGACGGCCAGCAACGCCCAGGGGGCCCGCTGTCGGATCACGGCACGGCCGGGCCGGACTCGACGGCGGCGGCCGGCTCGGCGGCGGCCAGCGGCAGGTCCCGGCCGAGCACGCCGAAGGGGCGCTCGTCGCCGGGGAAGTGGAAGTGCCGCAGCACGTCGACGAAGCCGAAGCGCCGGTACAGCCGCCAGGCCCGCGAGGTCTGCTCGTCGGCCTCCGGGGTGGACAGCAGGGTGGTGGTGCCCTCGGCGAGGGTGAGCAGGGCGGTCAGCTGCCGGGTGCCCAGGCCGTGTCCCTGCGCGGGCGGCCGGACGTGCAGCTCCACCACCTCGAAGCAGTCGGTCAGCCAGCGCCGGCGGGCCCGCGCGTCCAGGGCCCGGTGCACCTGGTCGTGCCACCACTGCCCGGGCGCGCCCAGGTAGCCGTACCCGAAGCCGGCCAGGCGGCCGTCGGTGGTGAGACTGGCGACGGCGCGGAAGCCGGGTCGGCGCACGTGGGTGGCGATGTAGCCACGGCGGGCCTCCAGCAGGTCGGCGCGGTAGTTCATCGCCTCCCCGTAGACGGCGACCACGTCGTCCAGCCGCCGGACGAGATCGTCCGGCGTCCACCGCACCAACCTCATGCGTGTCCCTTCACCGTTGCCGCGTCGCCGTCGGCGACCCACCCCAGCACCGTCCGGTCGCCGACCACGTCGCGCACCTCGAACCGCGCGAAGAGCTCCTCCGCGTACCACCCCTCGGTGGGGGTGCGGCTGATCGCGGCGCGGTGCTCCGGGTGACGGTACGCGAACGCCACGAGGTCCGTCGGGTCGCGCCACACGCTGACCGTGCCCTGCCAGCCCAGCGGGGCCTCGCCGACGCCGAACCGGGCGAGCAGCCCGGGCGCGGAGTGCAGCGCGGCGGCCACCGGGGGGATCGCCGTCCAGAAGGTGGCCGCCCGGCGGGGCCGCAGCCGGGCCCGGGTCAGCGCCAGCACCGGGCCGTCGACCCGGCCGCCGGGCGGCTCGCCGAACGGGCGCCGGCCGGACCACTCGCCCCGGCTGGTGACCGGGCGCAGGTCGACCCGGACGGCCGCCCGGGCGATCCGGGCCCACGCCCGGCCCACCGGGGAGGCGTCGAAGCCCTCGGCGGCGGTGGGGGAGTCCCAGACGGCCAGCGCGGCCCACCGGGTCAGGTCGGCGTCGCCGGGGCCGAAACCGGTGCCGGTCCCGGTGCCGAGCAGCTTGCCGAACCGGACGCCCGGCGTGGCGCGCAACCGGCGCGGATCGAGCGCCATCCGGGTCAGCGCCCGGGGCAGCGCCGCCCGGGAGACCCGCCACACGTGCAGGGTGACCAGCTCGGGGACGGTGTCGCCGGCCGCCGCCCCGGCGGGCTGGCTCACGCCACCTCGGTCGGGGTGCCGGCGGTGATCCGCAGCAGGTCGGCGTACGTGCTGGGGAAGACCGCCTGCGGCACCCCGCCGGCCGCCCAGATCTCGGGGTACTCCTGCAGGGCGGTGTCGACCAGGGTGCGCAGCGGGCGCGGGTGGCCCAGCGGGGCGACCCCGCCGATCACCTGGCCGGTGTGTTCGCGGACGAACTCCGGGGTGGCCCGGCGCAGCCGGGTGACCCCGAGCCGGACGGCCAGCTCGGCGGTGTCCACCCGGTGCGCACCGGAGGTGAGCACCAGCAGCGGGGCGTCGTCGGCCGCGAAGACCAGCGAGTTGGCAATGGCGCCGACGTCGACGCCGAGCGCCGCGGCGGCGGCGGCCGCGGTGTGGACCGCCTCGGGCAGCAGGCGGACCGCGCTGGGCGCGCCCGCGCCGTCGCGCGCGTCCGCGTCGTCGAGCGCCGCCTGCACCGCCCGTACGTTCGGGTGTGGCTGCATGTCGCCCATTCTTCCCGGTACGCCTCGGCGCGGTGGGGCCGGTCGGCAGGTCGGCGTGGCGGGTACGGGGAGGTGCCGGGGCGGCCGGCGGCGCAGTCGACCCGGCGACCGTCACGCGCCGTGACCCGACTCCCGGCACCCGTACTGCTCCTTCCGCCCTTTGCTCTGCTGCCGCGGACGCGACAGCCACGCGACGTCACCGTCGCCTGGGCGGCAGCAGAGCAAAGGAGGCGCGGGGGGTGGTGCTCCCTTGGCCGTTGCCGGGGACGTTCGCGCTGTTCGGCTACCGGACGACCCGGCGGGAGGCCGGTGCAGGCCACCCCCGGCCGAGCGGAGCTGTCACGCATGGTCATGGCGTCGGGCTGAGAGTCGGTCGTGACCGAGCGTGAGTGCCTACCGTCCCGGGGCATCGATCAGACGGCGTCCGGGTCCGGTGCGCCGGCTCCTCGGCCGCGATGCGGGGGAGCCGGCGGCACGCCGGGCGCCACACGTTGCGTTTTCGTCGGAGGGAGGGTGTACTGTCAGAGCAGTTAGAACGAGTGTTCGATTGAGTCGTACGCCCGTTCCAACGCCCGGGAGCGGTGTTTCGCGGCTCCGACTCCCGGGAGAGGTGCGGTTTCGCGGACCGCACCGGGTTCCGGGCAGTCGCGAGCCCGGTCCCGTCAAGGCAGGATCGTCGTCCGCCGCCCACGACCCCCGGGCGGCGGACGACGAACCCGCCGGTTCGCCGGCCGGGTGTGATGTGGGGAAGCGTCCACACCCGGCCGGCCCCCATCCGGTGCGTCTTCCTCCGCACCACCCGCTCCGGGCGCCCGCCCGACGGATCCTCTCCGTCGCGCGCCGCGCCCGCCCCGGTCACGCGGAGGAGACAGTCATGCCGACCAACCCGGCCCAGGCACCGACGGTGCCCGCGCACGTGCTGCCGCACCGCACCCCGGCCCAGCTCCTCGCGGTGGCCCGGATCGGGCTCAGCGAGGCCGCCCAGACCCGTCCCGACGGGCTGCGCTACGCCGCGGCCCACCTCGCGGCGCTGCGCGCGGCCGCGGCCCTGCTCGCCGCCCGCGCCCGCCCCGCCCCCACCCGACG
>NZ_JBPQTL010000140.1:0-10826 GCF_051386295.1 Micromonospora sp. URMC 105
ACAGGAGCCCGCCCCCGGGGGTGGGGGCGGGCTCCTGTGGTGCGTGGCGGTCGCGGGACCGCCGTCAGGCGGTGGTCAGTTCACCGCGCCGATCGCGACCGAGCCGCGGCCGACGACCGCGCCCTCGGTGGTGGTCACGGCCAGGTCGCCGTAGAGCTCCCGGCCGGCGGCCGGGGCGGACAGGGCGGTCACCGTGCCGGTGAGGGCGGCGGTGTCGCCGTGGTTCAGCGGGAGCGGGGTGGCCGGGGCGGACAGCGTGCCCAGCGACGGCGCCGAGAAGGAGTCCCGGTAGTCGTAGGCGGTGCTGGTGCCCGGGCCGTCGACGGCGTACCCGTCCACCACCACGCGGTAGGTGCCGGCGGCGGGGTTGGTCAGGGTGACCGCCTCCTCCGAGTCACCGTCGGCCGAGCGGCCCACCCGGGTGGCGCCCAGGAAGACCGACAGGTCCAGGTCGGCGCCGAGGTCGGCGGTGTTGCCGATCCGGGCGGTGAAGCTGGTCGCCCCGGCCGGCACGGTCACCGTGTACTCCTGCTGCGCGCCCTGGGCGATGGTCGGCCGCTCGGCGTGCACGCTGGACAGCGCGCCACCCTGGCCGGTCACCGACACCGGGCCGAAGGTGTTGGTCAGGTCCCAGGAGACCTGGGCCGGGGTACCGGCGGTCACCGACGGCAGTGCGACGGTGGCCGGCTCGACCTGCACGCCCTGCACCCGGGCCTGGAGCTGGAACGGGTTGTTCAGCGACGGCGAGGTACGCCGGGACTCCACCTCGATCTGCCAGACCCCGGGGATCGGGTTCTGGTAGTCCCGCTCCTGCGGCTTGCAGGCCGCCGCGTCGGAGAAGTTGGTGTAGCAGGCGGTGCTGGCGGTGCTCTCCACCGGGATGCCGTACGGGTTGATGGCGATGAACCGGGTCTGCGAGCCGGTGGCGATGCCGGAGAGGTTGACCTGGAGCGCGCCCGCCCCGGCCGGCACGGTCACGAAGTACGAGGTGAAGCTGTTCCGGTCGACCGAACCCTCGGCCGAGAAGGAGTACGCCTGCTTCCGCACGTCGTTGGAGACGACCACCACGGTGGAGACCTCGAAGTCGACCACGTTGGTGGCCGGGTCGTCGATGGTCATCAGCGCGCCGTGCGTGCCGTCGGTACGCGGCTTGGCGACCACGTTGACGGTGACCGTCTTGTTCAGCGGCAGCACCACCGACCGCGGGGCGGTGAAGGTGCCGTCGTTGCCGCGCAGCGTGACGTTGTGCCGGATGTTGCCGGCCGGTCCGCTGGTACGGGTGACCTTGACCTTGTAGGTCTTCGTCTGGTCGACCTTCTGGCCGCCCTGCCCGGCGGCGCACCGGTTGTAGACGCCCGCGCCGCGATCCGGGTTCGGCACGAACGTGCCGGTGCCGGCGTCGTAGCGGGTCAGGTTCTTCGACAGCTCGGTGCAGACCGGCGCGTCCGAGGTGTACGAGCGGGTCTCGACGCCCTGGTCCAGCAGCTCCCAGGCGCCCGGTACGTTGAACATGCCGTAGCCCTGGGCGTAGGTGGCGACGCCCTCGATCGGCTGGGCCGAGCTGTAGATGGCCCGGCGCAGCGCGGCCGGGGTGACGCCCTGGTCGTTGTCCCGGGCGGCGGAGAGCAGCAGCGCGGCAGCGCCGGCGGCCTGCGGCGCGGCCATCGAGGTGCCGTTGAGCATCTGGTAGCCCGGCGGCAGCGGGTAGCCGGCCTCGGCGACCGGCACGCCCGGCAGCCAGGTCGGCGCGGTGGAGATCGCGGAGCCGGGGGCGGCGATGTTGGGCTTGAAGCCGCCGTCCTCCCGCGGACCGCGCGAGGAGAAGTTGAACAGCGCGTTCTCCTTGCGGACCACCGAGCCGTAGTTGGCCAGCCAGGTCTGCTTGCTGATGCTGGCCGCGACGCTGACCGCGTTGGTCGCCACCGACGGGTCGCCGATGGTGTTCAGGCCCGGGCCGGAGTTGCCGGCCGAGAGGAACAGCTGCACGCCGTAGGTGGTGATCAGGCTGTTGTAGAGCTGGGCGCGGGCGTTGGAGCCGTCGTTCAGCGCCGGCAGGCCGCCGATCGACATGTTGACCACGTCGACCTTGCGGTTGATCACCAGGTCGGCCATGCCGGTGGTGAGGGCCGCGGCGGTGCAGCCGCCCGTCCAGGTGCAGGCGCGGGAGGAGACCAGCTTGGCGCCGGGGGCCGCGCCGTCGAGGGCGCTGTTGCCGAGCATGTCGTTGGCGGCGGTGATGCCGGCGACGTGCGTGCCGTGGGTGGCCTGGACGATGCCGATGTTGACGTAGTCGGCGTACGGGCCGGGCTGTCCGTCGCCCGGGTTGAGGTCGACGTCCTCGCGGTACTCGACGACGAACGGGATCTGCTCGCGGACGGCGGTGGCCGGGTTGTCCGTGCCGAAGTGGCCGACCTGGAACTTCTCCTTGTACGGGCGCATCAGCTCGTCGTCGGTGAAGTCGCGGTTGCCGTTGACGTCCACCCGGATGTCGTGGGTGTCGGCGTGGTAGAGGATGCCCCACGAGTCGGTGGTGTCACCGTCGCGGTTGACGTCACCGCCGACCTCGCTGGTGGCGCCGGCCGGGGCGGTGATCGACTCCCGGAAGGTGGCGAACCGGTAGCTGCCGGCCGGGGCCGTCCAGCTGGTGGTGCCGATGGTGAAGGCCGGGCCGGTCACCTCGGTGGTCATCGCGCGCCAGGTGGCGTCCTCGAGCGGGTCGGTCGAGGTGACCCAGTCGACGATCTTGCGCTCGCCGGTGGTGGTCTTCTGCAGCGCCGGCTGGTCCAGGTCCACGCCGGAGTCCATGATGCCGATGGTGACCCCGCGCCCGTCCCACTCGGGGTGGGCGGCCTTGAACGCCTCGGCGCCGGTCTCGTTGGTCGGCATGTACGGGTTGACGGCGCCGGTGCCGGCGCCCGGCCCGGCCAGGGTCTCGCCCTGCTCGGCGGCGGTCGCGCCGTTCGGCGCGGACTCCGGGGTCGGGTCCGGGAGCTGGATGGTCTCGTCGAGGTCGACCGCGGCGACGCCGGGCAGCGTGGCGGTCTTGAGCACCTTCGCGGTGGGGACCTTGGCCAGCACGTACCCGATGGAGTCGAAGCGCTGGCTGACCGAGCCGCCGAGGTCCTTCACCGCGTCGGCGACGTCCTTCGCCTCACCCTTGTCGGTGGCGACGATCAGCGTGACGGTCGGCGCGTGCTTCGCCTCCGCCTCGGCGAGCAGCTTGGCGTCGTGCGCGCCCAGCGTCTCGACGGCGTTGGCGGGAGCGTCCGGACTGGTCGCGGGGGCGGCGCTCGCGGTGGCGGCGCTGCCCGCACCGGCCATGGCGCCGGCGGCCACGACCGTGGCGAAGAGCCCGGCGGAGGTACGCCGGCTCAGGTTGCGGGGTTTGCTCACGTTCTCTTTCCTCCAGAGAACAGGGCCCTGAGATGACAGGGCACGCGTGAGCGAATCCTTTGTGCTACGTCGTGGCGGTGTCACTACCGAGCGGTACCTTGTGACCACTTCGTGATATGCGCGGATGCGTACTGTCACATCCGCGACGTTAGGCGGACCGGTCCAGCGTGGACGTGCCGTCGAGCAGCTCCGGGGCCTGCGGCTGGCGGGGGGCCACCTCGACCTGGGCCGGGGCGGTCAGCTCCTGGTCGGAGACCCCGAGCTCGGCCAGCTTGCGGGCGCTGACCAGCACCCGCGCCTCCAGCGAGCCCACCGCCCGGTTGTACGCGGTGACCGCCCCGGCGAGCGAGGAGCCGAGCTTGCCGACGTGGTCGCCCAGGGTGGACAGTCGCCCGTACAGCTCGCGGGCCAGCGAGTGAACGGCCACCGCGTTGCGGGCCAGCGCCTCCTGCCGCCAGGAGTAGGCGACCGTACGCAGCAGGGCCACCAGGGTGGCCGGAGTCGCCAGCACCACGTCGCGGGCGAAGGCGTGCTCCAGCAGCGTCGGGTCGCGCTGCAACGCCACGTCGAGGAACGGGTCGGCCGGCACGAAGAGCACCACGAACTCCGGCGTCGAGTCGAACGCCGCCCAGTACGACTTCGCGGCGAGCGCGTCGACGTGCGCCCGCAGGTGCCGCGCGTGGGCGTCGAGGTGGGTGTCCCGCCCCCGCTCGTCGCGCGCCTCCATCGCGGTCAGGTACGCGTCGAAGGGCGCCTTGGCGTCCACCACCACCGTCCGGCCGCCGTGCAGCCGGACCACCAGGTCGGGGCGGACTCCCTGGTGGTCGGTGGCGGCGGTGACCTGCTCGTTGAAGTCGCAGTGCTCCAGCATGCCGGCGGCCTCGACGATCCGGCGCAGCTGGTGCTCGCCCCAGCGGCCCCGCACCTGCGGCGCCCGCAGCGCCGCCACCAGCTGCTTGGTCTCGGTGCGCAGCTCGCCGGAGACCGTGCTCATGGCGCGGACCTGCTCGCGCAGCTCGGCGTAGGCGTCGACCCGGTCGCGCTCCAGCTCGCCCACCCGCTGCTCGTAACGGCGCAGGGTGTCGTGCAGCGGGGCCACCGCCCGGGCGACCGCCTCCTGCGACTGGGCGGTCGCCTCGTAGCTCAGCGCCCGCATCGACTGCTCCAGCCGCCCCTCGCCCTCCCGGTTGGCGGCCAGCGTCGCCTCCAGGCGGGCGATCTCGATGGCCGAGCGGACGCGGGCGGCGTACCAGCCCACCGCACCCCCGGCGACGAGGCAGACGATCACCACGGCGAGCGTCGAGAAGTCCACCACCGGAGCTTGCCAGAACGCCGCCCGGGCCGCCGGGGAGCACGCCGGTCGGCCGCCGGGCGCGGAGCACCCCGGGTGGAAAACGCCCGCGGGTGATCCCGCGCCCCGCGGCGTCCGGTCGTCCCGGCGGGCGTACGACCGGACCCACGCGGGTACCTTCAGCGGCATGGAACTTCTGCTCGTGGCGGTGCTCGTGGCCCTCCTGGTGGGCGGGTTCGTCTGGTGGCGGCGGGAACAGGCCGCCCGCGAGGCGCGCAGCCTCGCCGACGTGCGCGCCGACGCCCAGCGCTGGTACGAGCGCCTCGGCGGCCAGGTGATGAACCTGCACGGCGACGCCCCGGCCGTACGCCAGGCGCTGGTCGACGCGGCGGAGCGCTACAACGCCGCCGGCAGCCAGCTGGAGCAGGCCGGGACGGTCCAGCAGTACCGGCTGGCCCGGGAGACCGCGCTGGAGGGGCTGGCGTACGCCCGCGCGGCGAGGGTGGCGCTCGGCCTGGACCCGGGGCCGGAGCTGCCCCCGCTGGCCGCCGCGCAGGGCACCGGCGAGTTGACCAAGGAACGCCAGGTGCAGGTCCAGGGGCAGACGTTCAAGGCCGGCCCGCAGCCGGGCGGGGACACGCCCTACTACTACCCGGGTGGGCGTTTCCAGGGGCGGCCGGTGCCGGCCGGCTGGTACTCGACGCCGTGGTGGAAGACCGCGCTGGGCGCGGGCGCCGGGGTGCTCGGCGGGTTGCTGATCGCCGACGCGCTCTTCTCGCCGGCCTTCGCCGACCCGGGCTACGGCTACGAGGCCGGCTACCAGGAGGGCTTCGGCGACGGCGCCGATCAGGGCGACCAGGGCGCCGACGCCGGGGACCAGGGCGGCGACTACGGCGACCAGGGGGACGTCGGCGGCGTCGATCAGGCGGCCGACTTCGGCGGTGGGGACTTCGGGGGCGGGGACTTCGGCGGCGGCGACTGGTGACCGCCGCCTCCGGGTGCGTCTGTTGTCGCGGGAACAACAACAGATGCACCCGTTGGAGCGCGATGCCTGCGGCGGCAGGAACGCGCTGAGGGAGCCCTGCCGTCCCGGCGGGTAGCCGCAGACAACGTGACGACGGCCCCCGTCCAGGAGGACCGGGGCCGTCGCGTGTCGTACCCGGGTGTCAGCCGGTGTTGCGCATGCCGGCGGCGATGCCGTTGACCGTGGTGAGCAGGGCCCGCTCCAACGCCGTACCGTCGCTCGGTGCGCGACGGCCGCCCGGCGCGGTCGCCACCGCGCGCCCGGCGGCGCCGGAGTCCCGGTACTGCCGCAGCAGCGCCACCTGGAGGTGGTGCAGCGGCTCCAGGTAGGTGTCCCGGACCGCGAGGGTGCGCTGGAGCACCGGCGAGTTCTCCAGCAGGGCCGGCGAGGCGGTCACCGCCAGCACCTCCTGCTTGGTCAGCTCGTACTCCTGCTCGATCTTGTCGAAGATCGGGTGCAGCTTCTTCGGGACCAGGGTCTCCACGTAGCGGCGGGCGATGCTCAGGTCCGTCTTGGTCAGCATCATCTCCACGTTCGACAGGAACGTGCGGAAGAAGTGCCAGTTGCGGTTCATCTCGGCGAGCACGTCCTCCAGCCCGGCCGCCCGCGCCGCCGCCAGCCCGGAGCCAACCCCGAACCAGCCCGGCACGATCTGCCGGGTCTGCGTCCAGCCGAACACCCACGGGATGGCCCGCAGCCCGCCCAGCCCCGCCCCGGTGTTGGGCCGCTTCGCCGGCCGGGAGCCGATGTTGAGCGCGCCGAGCAGCTCGGTGGGGGTGGAGGCCCAGAAGTACGCCGGCAGGTCCGGGTCCTCGACCAGCCCGCGGTACGAGCGGAACGCCGACTCGGAGACCACGTCCATCGCCGCGTCCCAGCGTTCCAGCATCTCGGCCGGCTGGCGGGGCGCGGTGTGCAGCAGCGTCGCCTGGAGCACCGCCGCCACGGTCAGCTCCAGGTTCTCCCGGGCCAGCGCCGGCAGCGTGTACTTGTCGGAGATGACCTCGCCCTGCTCGGTCACCTTGATCGCGCCGTCCAGGGTGCCGTACGGCTGGGCCAGGATCGCGTCGTGCGTCGGCCCGCCGCCGCGCCCGACCGTGCCGCCCCGGCCGTGGAAGAGCCGCAGGTGCACGCCGTGCCGGGCGGCCACGTCCCGCAGCGCCCGCTGCGCCCGGTGGATCGACCACTGGCTGGTGGTGATGCCCGCCTCCTTGTTGGAGTCGGAGTAGCCCAGCATCACCTCCTGCACGTCGCCGCGGGCCGCGACCAGCGCCCGGTAGGCGGGCAGCGACAGCAGCTCGTCGAGCAGCTCGCCGCCGGCGTTCAGCTCCGCCGGCGTCTCCAGCAGCGGCACGATGCCGATCCGGGCCCGCCCGCTGTGCACGTCGATCAGACCGGCCTCGCGGGCCAGCACCACGGCGGCGAGCACGTCGTCCACCCCGAGGGTCATCGAGATGATGTACGACTCGATCACCTCGGCGCCGAACCGGTCCTGCGCCTCCCGGATCGCGCCGAACACGTCGAACGTCTTCTGCGCGTTCTCGGTCAGCGGGGTGTCCAGGGTCGACAGCGGTCGCCGGCCGGTCAGCTCGTCGGCGAGGAGCTTGGTCCGCTCCAGCCGGGTCAGCGACGGGTAGTCCGGCACCTCGCCGACGGCCGCGTAGAGCTGGGCCAGCACCGCGTGGTGCGCCTCGGCGTGCTCGCGTACGTCCATGGTGGCCAGGTGCAGGCCGAACGCGGAGACCGTACGGATGGTGGAGGCGAGTCGGCCGACGGCGGTGAGCTGCCCGGAGTTGCGGGCCAGCGAGGCGCGCAGCAGCTCCAGGTCGGCGATCAGCTCGGCGGTGCCGCGGTAGTCCCGCCCCGGCACGTGCGGGGTGCCCTGGCGCAGCCGTTCCCGGGTGTTGGCCAGCTTCGCCTTCACGCAGCGCGCCTTGAGCCGGTACGGCTCCTCGGCGTTGACCCGGCGGAACCTGGGCGCCACCTCGGGCAGCGCGTCCAGGTCGGCGGCGAGGCTGGCGGAGAGGTCCAGCGACACCGCGCGCAGCCGGCGGGAGACGGAGACCTCGTTGATCAGGTGTTCCATCGCCGCCTCGGTGGCGGTGATGCCGTGCTCGTGCTGGATGTGCAGCACCTCGCGGGTGACCGCCGGGGTGACGAACGGGTTGCCGTCCCGGTCGCCGCCGATCCAGGTGCCGAAGGTCAGCGGGCGGGCCGTCGGCGAGGTCTCCACGCCGAGGGTGCGCAGCGTGTCGGCGAGGTCGTCGAGCACCTGCGGGGCGGCCTCGGCGTGCAGGTCGCGCAGGTAGTAGATGGCGTTGCGGGCCTCGTCGGTCGGGTCCGGCCGGTCCAGCCGCAGCTCGTCGGTCTGCCACATCAGGTCCAGCAGCTCGGCCAGGCGCCGGTTGGCCGGGCCCTCGTCGCTGGCGCCGTAGAGGATGGCGTTGGTGGTCTCGGTGTCCAGCTCGTCGGCGATGGCGCGCAGCTTGGACAGGATCGAACGCCGGGCCGCCTCGGTGGGGTGGGCGGTGAAGACCGGGCGTACCGCGAGCCGGCGGGCCGCCGCGGCGATCTCCTCGGCCGGCACGCCCCGCTCGGCGATCATCTTGGCCGCCTGGTCGAGCCAGCCGCCGTGCACCGCCCGGCGCCGGCGCAGGTCCCGGGCGCGGTGCACCTGCTCGGTGATGTTGGCCAGGTGGAAGTAGGTGGAGAAGGCGCGGGCCAGCTTGGTGCCGGTGGTGACGTCCAGCCCGCCGAGCCGCTGCGCGGCGGCGGGGGCGTCGGAGCGGACCTGGGCGCGGATCTCCTCGACCAGGTCGAGCAGGGGGCGGCCCTCCTGGCGGGCCAGGGTCTGGCCGAGCAGGGTGCCGAGGCGGCGGATGTCGGCCCGCAGGGCGGCGTCGGGGCCGTCGTGGTCGTGCTGGTCGGTCACCATGCGCTCCTTACGTGAGTACGAAGGACAGCGCTGTCCGACTCCGTCGATCGTATCCGTGGGGAGCCGCCGGTAAGGAGGGGGCCCGGGATGTCACCTTCCCCACGTTCGCCGTCCGCGCTCACCGGGCCCCGGCGTCGGGTCGCTCCGACGACCGGAAAACCGGTTGGTCACGGCCGGTAGCGTCCGGACATGACGTTCCCGGACTATCCGCGCAAGCCCCGCCCCGGCGACCGGGTCGCGGTCGTCTCACCCTCCGCCGGCCTGCCGGGTCTCTTCCCCCACGTGTACGAGCTGGGCCTGCGCCGGCTGCGCGAGGAGTTCGGCCTGGAGCCGGTGGAGTACCCGACCACCCGGACGATGGGCGCGGACCCGAAGGATCGGGCCCGGGACCTCACCGCCGCCTTCGCCGACCCGACGGTCACCGCCGTGCTGGCCACCGTGGGCGGCGACGACCTGATCACGGTCACCCCATACCTGGACGACGCGGTGCTGCAGGCCAACCCGAAGCCGTACTTCGGCTACTCGGACAACACCAACGTCCTCAACCACCTGTACCGGCTGGGCATCGTGGCGTACCACGGCGGATCGGTGCTGGTGCACCTCGGCCGCTCCGGCAGGGCGCACCCGCTCACCCTCGACTCGCTGCGCGCCGCCCTCTTCACCTCCGGCTGGTACGACCTGACGCCGGCGCCCGAGTGGGGCGACGAGCCGCGGGACTGGCGCGACCCGGCCACCCTGGCCGACGAGCCGGTGATGTTCCCCGGCACCGGCTGGCGCTGGCAGGGCCCGTCGACGGTGGTGCAGGGGCGTACCTGGGGCGGCAACCTGGAGATCCTGCACTGGCTGATGGCGGCCGACCGCGTCCCCACCGCCGCCGAACTGGCCGGTTCGGTGCTGGTGCTCGAGACCTCGGAGGAGCTGCCGTCGGCCCTGGAGGTGTTCCGGATCGTGCGGAACATGGGGGAGCGGGGGCTGCTCGCCGCCTTCCCCGCCGTCGTCGTCGGCCGCCCCAAGGCGTGGGACTTCGACCGCCCCCGGTCGGTCGAGGAGCGGCGGGTCTGGGGTGCCGCGCAGCGGGAGGCGGTCACCCGGGCGCTGGCCCCGTACCGCCCGGACGCGGTGGTGGTCTTCGACGTCGACCTCGGCCACACCGACCCGCAGCTGATCATCCCGTACGGCGGCGAGATCCGGGTGGACGCCGTCGAGCGGCGGATCTCGGTGCGGTACTGAGCGCCGGTCCGCCGGCCGCGCCGGTCAGCCGACGACGGCGAAGGCGCGGACCGGGAAGGTGCTCATGCCGGCCACCATCGGCGGGGCGGCGGTGAAGCGGAACCCCTCCGGGGGCAGGGCGTCCAGGCCGGTCAGGTGCTCCACGATCGGGATGCCGGCGGCCAGCAGCGCGCTGTGCACCGGGCGCTCACCCCCGGACGCCGGGGTCATGTCGTCGATGTTGACCGAATCGATGCCGACCAGCGCGGCACCCGCCTCCACCAAGGCGCGAGCGCCGTCCCCGGTCAGGTAGGGGGCGTCCGGTGCGCCGTACCGGTCGGTGCCGAAGTGCGCGGACCAGCCGGTGTGCAGCAGCACCGCGCGCCCGGCGACGTCGTACGGCGCCAGCAGCAGCCGGTCCACCGCGCGGGTGCCGGCGGGCACCCGGACCACCACGCCGGGCAGGTCGGCGAGCCGGTCCAGCGGGGTGCCGGTGAGGTCGACGCCGTCGGCCCAGCGGTGCCCGGGCGTGTCCAGGTACGTCCCGGTGTTGGCGATCATGTCGATCCGGCCCACCTGGAACTCGGTGCCCGGGGCGTAGTTCGCCCGGGACGCCTCCCGGGTCAGCCACTCGCTGATCGCCGGGCCCGGCCACCCGGGCAGGGTGACCATGCCGTCGGTGATCACGTGACTCAGCTCGACCAGGCGGCGGCCCGGGTCACCCGGGCCGGTGGTGACGCCCCGGCCGCCATTGTGCGGTTCCTCGACGATCGTCCTGCCGGTGATCCGTACCTCGGCGACCATCAGCAGCCCTAGGTGGCGGACGAAGAGCGCGGCCAGCGCCGCGTCGTCGATCTCCGGCCCCGGGATGTCCAGCCGGAACCCGTCGGTCCGCAGCCCACCCCCGTTGGCGAACGTGACCTCCGCGTCGAACCGCGCCCGGTACTGCCTCCCCATGAACCCACCCGACCACGCCC
>NZ_JBPQTL010000141.1:0-10784 GCF_051386295.1 Micromonospora sp. URMC 105
GCTCCAATGCGGGGGTCGGCACCACCGCCTCGACCGGGGGGTCGAGCGGGTGCAAGCACCACAACAAGGGCGCTCAATTCACAAGGGAAAAGTCATTGCCCGGCAGGTCATCGGGAGCCGGGGGGCTCACGGCGCCGGGGTTCAGGTGTAACGACCGGCGGCCCGTCGTCATTCCGGGGCTGCGCACCCCGTCATCGAACCGGGGCGGGAGGCTGCTGCTGCGGTCGTCCAGGTGATGTAACGACCCGCTTCCCGCCCCCATTCCCGGGGGCTCGCATCCCCGTCGGCCAGGCCAGCGGGGCTCGCTGCTGCGGTCGTCCAGGTGATGTAACGACCCCGGCCCCGTCGCCATTCCGCCCCCGGGGTGCCGCCGGTCAGGCGACGTTCCGCCCATTCCAGGCCGTAGTCCGACATCTGGCAACCCCGGGGCCGGGCGCCCGCCCGCAGCGCGGAATCCCGGGGGCCGACGGTGCCGAACCGGACAACGGCCCCAGCCGGGTCGAACCGGAGCTCGGCGGGGCGCAGGAGCGGCACCGACCAGCCGAACGCGGGCGGCCGCGAGGCGCGACGGCACGGTGGCACGGCGAGACCGGCGGCGTGACCGCCGACACATACGATACGACTCGGTTCCGTATCGAAACTCGAAGCTCTACGCTCAGCGCATTACGAGTCTGGTTCGTATCGTATTTGCGGCACGGGAGCCGGGGGGAGAGAGCGGACACATGGAACCGCACGAGAACACGGGACACCCGAGGCGGTGGGCGATCCTCGCGGTGCTGGTGATCAGCCTGCTCGTCGTCGTCCTCGACAACACCATCCTCAACGTCGCGCTGCGTACCCTCGCCGACCCGGTGCACGGTCTCGGCGCCAGCCAGGGCGAGCTGGAGTGGTCGATCAACTCCTACACGCTGGTCTTCGCCGGGCTGCTCTTCACCTTCGGCGTGCTCGGTGACCGCTTCGGCCGCCGCCGCTTCCTGATGATCGGGCTCGCGCTGTTCGGCCTGGCGTCGCTGCTCTCGGCGTACGCGCAGGATCCCGGCCAGTTGATCGCGGCCCGCGCGCTGATGGGTGTCGGCGGCGCGGCGATCATGCCGGTGACCCTGTCGATCATCTCCAACGTCTTCGACCCCCGGGAACGGGGCCGGGCGATCGGCGTCTGGGCCGGTGCGGTCGGCCTCGCCGTGGCGATCGGCCCGATCCTGGGCGGCGCCCTGCTGGAGCACTACTGGTGGGGCTCGGTCTTCCTGATCAACGTTCCGGTGGTGGTGGCCGGCGTGGTCCTGGTGGCCCTGCTGGTGCCGGAGTCCCGCGATCCGCAGCCGGGCCGGGTGGACCTGCTCGGCGTCCTGCTGTCGGTGGTGGGTCTGGTCGCGCTGACCTACGGCATCATTGACGGCGGCGAGCACGGCTTCGACCGGCCGGTGGTGTGGGCGTCCGTCGCCGGTGGCCTGGCGGTACTGGCCTGGTTCGTCGCCCACGAGCGGCGCAGCGACCACCCGTCGCTGGACGTCCGGCTGTTCCGGGTGCCCCGCTTCGCCGCCCCGGTGGCCATCGTCGGGCTGGTCTTCTTCGCCGCGATGGGCGTCATGTTCTTCAGCTCCTTCTACCTCCAGCTGGTCCGCGGCTACAGCCCGCTGGAGACCGGCCTGCTCTTCCTGCCCTTCGCCGGCGCCCAGCTGATCTTCGCCCCGCGCAGCGCCGCCATGGTCCGCCGCTACGGCGGCAAGGCGGTCGCGGTGGTCGGGCTGACGCTGACCGTGGTGGCGCTGGGCGCGTTCGCCTTCGTCGACGCGAGCACGCCGATCTGGGTGGTCCTGGTCTTCTTCTTCCTCCAGGGCGCCGGGATGGCCAACATCATGCCGCCGGCCACCGAGTCGATCATGTCGGCGCTGCCCCGGGAGAAGGCCGGTGTGGGCTCGGCCGTCAGCAACACGGTGCGGCAGGTCGCCGGCGCGCTCGGCGTGGCCGTGCTCGGCTCGGTGCTCTCCGCGGTCTACCGCGAGGACGTCGCCTCGGCGGTCGACGGCCTTCCCGCCCCGGCCCGTGACGCCGCCAACGAGTCCATCTCCGGCGCGTACGCGGCGGCGGGTCAGCTCGGGCCGGCGGCGCCGAAGCTGATCGCGGCGGCCAACGACTCGTTCGTCTCGGCCATGCACTGGGCGGCGGCGCTCTCCGCGGTGGTGGCCGCCCTCGGCATCCTCATCGTGCTGCGCTGGATGCCCGGCCGGACCGCCGAGGTGCCCACCGCCCCGCCGGTGGTGGGCGAACGGGAGTTGGCCGGAACGGCATAGGCTCGGGGATAATGTCCGACATGACTTCCACCGCAGACGCTCCGCGGTCGCCCGGGCGACCGCGGAGCGTCCGCGCGGACGAGGCCATCATCGAGGCCACGCTCGACCTGCTCGCCGAGGGCAGCACCATCGAGGCGCTGTCGATCGAGGCGATCGCCTCCCGCGCCGGAGTCGGCAAGGCCACCATCTACCGGCGCTGGCCGGGCAAGGACGCGCTGCTGCTCGACGCGCTGCGCCGGCTCAAGGGGATCCTGCCGCAGCCGGCCGGGCACTCCGTCCGCGACGACCTGGTGCTGCTGGTCGGCGCGGTCGGGCACAACATCGACCCCCGCGCCGTGAAGATCATGCCCTGCCTGGTGCCCGAGGTGAACCGCAGCCCGGACCACTTCCAGCTCTACCAGAACATCATCGAGCCCCGCCGGCAGCTGATGCGCGACGTGCTGCGGCGCGGGATCCGCACCGGCGAGCTCCGCGCGGACCTCGACGTCGAGGTGACGATGGCGCTGCTCACCGGGCCGATGCTGGTGCAGCGGATGCTGCGCTGGCACCCCGAACTGGACGACAAGATCCTTCCCGAGCGGATCGTCGACGGCGTGCTGGAGGGCATCCGGGCCCGCTGAGGGCGCCCACTCAGCTCGCGGGCGCGCGCAGCCGGTGCAGGCGCAGCGCCAGCTGCACCTCCAGCGCCCGCTCCGGCTTCTGCCAGTCCGCGCCGAGCAGCTGCCCGACCCGCTCCAGCCGCTGGGTGACCGTGTTGACGTGCACGTGCAGCTGCTCGGCGGCCCGGGCCAGGCTGCCGCCCACCCCGAAGTACGCCTCCAACGTCCGCACCAGCGCGGTGCCGCGCCGCGCGTCGTAGTCGAGCACCGGCCCCACCGTCGCGGTCAGGAACCGGGCGACGTCCCGTTCACCCTGGTCGCCGACCGTGCCGAGGAGCAGCCCGACGAAACCCAGCTCGGCGGTGCTCGCCCCCTCGCCGGCCCGGCCGAGCGCGCCGAGCGCGGTGAGGCAGCGGTCCGCCTCGGTGAACGTGGCGGCCAGCGCCGACGGCCCGGACGCCGGGCCGCTCGCCCCGGCGGTCACCGGCCGGCCGGTCACCCTCGACAGGTCCCGGGCCACCGCGCGGGCACTGCCGCCGGCGTCCCGGCCGGGCAGCATCAGCACCACCCGCCCGTCGCGCGCCGCCGCCAGGCCACCCCGGGTCGAGGCGTACGTGGTGGCCCAGGAGAGCACCCGCAGCCGGGCCGACCCGGTCGCGGCGATCGCGTCGTCGCCGACCGCCACCAGCACGTGCGGCGCGTCCAGGTCGACCCCGAGCCGGCGGGCCCGGTTGCGCAGCGCGTCGGTGTCCCGCAGCGGCCGGGCGATCAGGTCGTCGAGCAGCTCGCCGCGGACCCGTCCCTCCGCCTCGGCGACCGTGCGGCGGAACAGCAGCAGCAGCGCCGTCACCAGCGCGGCCCGTTCCAGGATGCGCTGGTCGGCGTCGACCAGGTCGTCGTCCGGGCGCAGCACCAGCGCGCCCAGGTTCTCCGCGCCGGCGACCACCGCGGCGTACCAGAGGGGGCCGCGGCGGACGCTGCGCCCCTCGGTCCGCGACGCGGCCACCGCCTCCACCATGTCCGCCCGGTCCGGCTCCTCGATCTCGCCGACCCGGGCCAGCAGCCGTCCTTCCGAGTCCAGCGCCAGCAGCGCCCCGCCGAGCACCTCGGTGACCGCCGCCGCCACGTCCTCCACCCCGCCGCCGCGCAGCACCAGCGCCGTCATCCGGTCGTGCGCGGCGGCGGCCCGCTCCACCGAGCTGCTGTGCGCCCGGATGGTGGTGTTGGCCGCGGAGAGCTCCTCCAGCGCCGAGCGGGTCTCGGCGAGCAGCCGCGCGGTGTCGATCGCCACCGCGGCGTGCGCGGCCAGCGACACCAGCAGGGCCACCTCCTCGCGCACGAACGGCCGGGCCGAGCGGTTGGCGGCGTAGAGGACGCCGATCGAGGTCGAGCCGAGCCGCAGCGGCACCCCGAGGATCGCCACCAGCCCCTCCTCACCCACCCCGGCGTCGATCTCGCCGGTGTGGTGGAAGCGGTCGTCCTCCGGGTAGTTGGCCGTGACGTAGGGGGCGCCGGACTGGGCCACCAGGCCGCCGAGGCCGGCGCCCATCGGGAGCCGCAGCCGCTGGAACCGGGCCGAGACCGAGCCGTCGGTGACCCGCATGTAGGTGTCGCCGCGCTCGTCGTCGTTGAGGGTCATGTAGGCGACGTCGGCGCCGAGCAGGTGCCGGGCCCGGTGCACGATGGCCCGCAGCACGTCGTCCAGGTCGCGCAGCCCGGCCAGGTCGCTGACCGTGTCGTACAGCCCGGAGAGCTCGGTCTCCCGGCGGCGGCGGCGTTCCAGCAGCGCGCGGACGCGCAGCGCCACCGTCTTGGCCTGTTCCAGTTCGGCGAGCCGGTCGGCGGGCAGTCCGGCGGCCCGGGCGGCGACCAGCGGGCCCTCGAACTCGACCGCCGCCGCCTCCCGGGCGAGCAGCTCCAGAAACTCGACCGGCGACGACATGACGCTCATTGTGCGGGCAGCCACTAGTTGGCCGTCCAGCCCCCGTCGAGGGCGATCGAGGCGCCGGTGATGAAGGCCGCCGGCGGCGAGCAGAGGTACGCCAGCAGTTCGGCGACCTCGTCCGGCTCGATCAGCCGCTTGATCGCCGCCCGGGCCAGCATGATCTTCTCGATCACCTCCTCCTCGCCGATGCCGTGGGTGGCCGCCTGGTCGGCGACCTGGCTCTCCACCAGCGCGGTCCGCACGTACGCCGGGTTGATGCAGTTGGCGGTGACCCCGTGCGCGGCGCCCTCCAGGGCGACGACCTTGGACAGCCCCTCCAGGGCGTGCTTGGCCGACACGTACGCCGCCTTGTACGGCGAGGCGCGCAGCCCGTGCACGGAGGAGATGTTGACGATGCGACCCCAGCCCCGGGCGTACATGTGCGGCAGCGCCCGCCGGATGATCTGGAACGGCGCCTCCACCATCACCCGGTGCAGGTGGGAGAAGCGCTCGGTGGGGAAGTCCTGCACCGGCGCGACGTGCTGGAGCCCGGCGTTGTTGACCACGATGTCGACGTCGGTGTCGAGCCGGTCCACGGCCGCCAGGTCCGCCAGGTCGACCCCCTCGGCGCGGGCGCCGGCCTCGACGGCGACCGCCTTGGCCGCGTCCAGGTTGCGGTCCACCACCAGCACCTTCGCGCCGGCCTCCGCCAGGCGCAGGGCACACGCCCGGCCGATGCCACTGCCACCACCGGTCACCAGGGCGCTACGACCGGAGAGGTCGACGTGTACGACGTGGGGGACCGCCACGGGTTCTGCCGTCATGGCGCAAGAAGTTACGAGCTATGTGGCCGGCGGCACATGGGGCGGCGACACATACTCGCCCCCCGTTCTGTGTGGGCGTACCGGCATCGGCCCTACGCCGGTCTGTGGCGGGCGGGACTGTCGGTGGTGCGTGGCACGGTGACGACGTCCGGCCGGCCACTCCTGGCCGTCCCGGGCGGCGGGAGGTGGCAGTGACGACAGGCGTGCCGCCGGGCGGCCCCGACCAGGTCCCGGCCGGTGGGGCCGGCTTCTCGGCGGCGCTGGTCCGCTGGCCGGGCGCCGGCGGATGGGTCTTCGCCCCGGTGCCCGAGGAGCACGCGCCCGGCACCGCTGGTCCGTTCGGCCGGGTCCCGGTGACCGCCACCGTGGACGGTCGCATCTGGTCCACCAGCATCTGGCGGGACCGGGCGGCCGGCTGGCTGCTGGCGGTGCCGGCGCGGATCCGGGCCGGCAAGGACGACGGCGACGTGGTCAGCGTCGTCGTGCAGGTCGACCACGCCCGGCTGTAGCGGCGTGGTGGGGAACACGCGTCGCCGCGACGGCACGGCGGCGTGTCCCCCCGGGTGCCGTGCCGGGCCGACCAGTAGGGTGTCGAACACACGTACTGCTGGCGGCTTGGGGGAGGAGGCGGCGTGCGCGTGCTCGGCGTCGACCCGGGGCTGACCCGGTGCGGAGTCGGCGTGGTCGAGGGCGTGCCGGGGCGGCCCTGCACCCTGATCGCCTACTACGTCGTCTACACCGACCCGGCCGACGACCTGCCGCTGCGCCTGCTGCACCTGGACCGGTCGCTCACCGACCTGGTCGCCGAGCACCGGCCGGACGCCGTCGCCGTCGAGCGGGTCTTCAGCCAGCACAACGTCCGCACGGTGATGGGCACCGCCCAGGCCAGCGGGATCGCCGTGCTCGCCGGGGCGCGCGCCGGGCTGCCGGTGCAGACGTACACGCCGAGCGAGGTGAAGGCGGCCGTGACCGGTTCCGGTCAGGCCGACAAGCGGCAGATGACGGCCATGGTGACCCGGCTGCTGCGGCTGCCCGAGCCGCCGAAGCCGGCCGACGCCGCCGACGCCCTGGCCCTGGCCATCTGTCACGTGTGGCGGGGCGGCACCCGGTCGAAGCTGGCCGCCGCCGCCGACCGGGTCCGACGAGGAGGAGCACGATGATCGCCAGCGTGCGCGGCACGGTGACCGCGACCGGTCCGGACCACGCGGTGGTGGAGGTGGGCGGCATCGGCCTGGCGGTGCAGTGCGCCCCGGGCACGCTCGCCGACCTGCGGGTCGGTCAGCCGGCCCGGCTCGCCACCAGCCTGGTCGTCCGGGAGGACTCGCTCACCCTCTACGGCTTCGCCGACGACGACGCCAAGCAGCTGTTCGAGCTGCTTCAGACGGCCAGCGGGGTGGGGCCCCGGCTGGCCCAGGCGGTGCTCGCCGTGCACACCCCGGACGCGGTCCGCAAGGCCATCGCCAACGCCGACACCGCCGCGCTGACCCGGGTGCCGGGCATCGGCAAGAAGGGCGCGGAACGGCTGGTTCTGGAGCTGCGCGACCGGATCGGCCCGGTGCCGGTCGGCGCCGACGGCGCGGCCGGGGTCACCGCCGGCGCCTGGCCGGAGCAGGTCCGCCAGGCGCTGGTCGGGCTGGGCTGGACGGCCGGGCAGGCCGACCAGGCGGTGGCGGCGGTCGCGGAGACCGTCGACGGACCCACCCCGCCGGTGCCGGTCCTGCTGAAGCAGGCCATCCGACTGCTGGGCCGGACCCGATGAGCGGCGACGGTCTGGTCTCGGCGTACGTCAACGACGCCGAGCTGGACGCGGAGGCCAGCGTCCGGCCGAAGCGGCTGGCGGAGTTCATCGCCCAGCACCGGGTCCGCGACCAGCTCGACCTGCTGCTGCAGGGCGCGATGCGGCGCGGCTCCCCGCCCGACCACATCCTGTTGTCAGGCCCGCCTGGCCTCGGAAAGCCCGTCTCGGTCGACGCCCTGGTGCTGCTGGAGGACGGGTCGCGGCGGCGGCTGGGGGACATCGCGGAGGGGGACCGCGTGATCACCCGCACCGGAGAAGGCGCGACGGTGACCGCCGTCCACGAGCAGGGCGAGTTGGACTCGGTCCGGATCCAGACCGCCAGCGGCCGGGAGGTGGTCGCCGCACCTGACCACCCGTTCTGGACGCCGGACGGGTGGGTGAAGGCCGGAGACCTGACGGCGCAGGACTACGTCGCCAACGTGCTGTGTCCGGAGCTCGTCTCGGACGGCACCGAGGAGGTCGACGAGTTCAAGCTCGCCGGCTACCTCATCGGGGACGGCTGCACGACCAATCAGGTGACCTTCACCGGCGGCGACGAGGACGTGCTCGCCGACTTCCGGTCGACGTGTGACCGCCTCGGCTACACCCACAACACGAGGCCCAACAGCGCCCGGAGTTCGCTCATCAGGATCTCGGGACTCCGGCCGTGGCTGGCCGAGCACGGGCTCCTCGACAAGAACGCCTGGCAGAAGCGCGTACCCGAGTTCGTCTACCGCGGCGACAGCTGGCAGGTGGCAGCCTTTCTGGGGGCGTACTTCGCCTGCGACGGCAGTGTCAGCCGGCGCGGACGTGACCGCTACGACCTCGTCGTCGAGTACTACAGCGTCTCGCGGGGGCTGCTCGCGGACGTGCAGCATCTCCTGCTGCGGTTGGGCATCCAGTCCCGGCTCAAGCTCAAGCGTGGCCGCTGTCAGGGCCGGCCCCACGAGTCGTGGCGACTCAGCATCACCAGCCAGGACGACGTGGCGCGGTTCGTGCAGCGGGTCACGGTGATCGGTGAGCGGGGCACGCGGCTCGCCGAGTGGGCGCCACGCCGCGACCGCTTCGAGGAGCGGCTGGCGGCCGACCGGGTGGTCTCGGTCGAGCGGGCCGGCTTGCACGAGTGCCGGTGCCTGACCGTCGACGGCGACCACACCTTCACCGTGAACGACTTCGTCGTGCACAACACGACGCTCGCCAACATCGTCGCCGCCGAACTGGGCGCCGGCATCCGGGTGACCAGCGGTCCGGCCATCGAGCGCTCCGGCGACCTGGCGGCCATCCTGACCAGCCTCGCCGAGGGCGACGTGCTCTTCATCGACGAGATCCACCGGATCGCCAAGCCGGCCGAGGAGCTGCTCTACAGCGCGATGGAGGACTTCCGGGTCGACGTGGTGGTCGGCAAGGGGCCCGGCGCGACCGCGATCCCGCTGGACGTGGAGCCGTTCACCCTGGTCGGCGCGACCACCCGGTCCGGGCTGCTGACCGGCCCGATGCGCGACCGGTTCGGCTTCGTGGCGCACCTGGACTTCTACGCCCCGGCCGACCTGGAGGCGCTGCTGCACCGTTCGGCGCGGATCCTCGGCGTGCCGATCACCGACGACGGGGCGATCGAGATCGCCGGCCGGTCGCGGGGCACCCCCCGGATCGCCAACCGGCTGCTGCGCCGGGTCCGGGACTTCGCCGAGGTCCGGGCCGAGGGTGTGGTCACCCTGGAGACCGCCCAGGCGGCCCTGACCGTGTACGACGTGGACGCGCTCGGCCTGGACCGGCTGGACCGGGCGGTGCTGACCGCCCTGGTCGACTCGTTCCGGGGTGGCCCGGTCGGGCTCTCCACCCTGGCCGTGGCGGTGGGGGAGCAGCCGGACACCGTCGAGGAGGTCTGCGAGCCGTTCCTGGTCCGGGCCGGTCTGCTCGCCCGCACGCCGCGCGGGCGGGTCGCCACCGAGGCGGCCTGGCGTCATCTGGGCCGTACGCCACCAAATGGTACATTTGGCACCGACACCACTTCCGTGCCCGATCTGTTCTCCGCCGCACCGGATCAGCCGTGATGTGAACGTGATCTGTACCGCATTCGGCGTTCCCAGGTGCAGGGATTAGACTCGCCGCGGTCTGTACAGGACGTGAGAATCCGCCTCCGCTCCGGCACCCTCGTGCCGAGCCGGGGGCCAATGGGAAGGTCACACACCGTGGTTTACGCAGCAGCGGGCGGCGGGGGAGCCGGCGGTCTCACGCCGATCCTCATGATCGCCCTGCTCTTCGGCGTCATGTACTTCATGATGATCCGCCCGCAGCAGAAGCGGCGGCGCGAAGCCGAGGCCATGCAGTCCGCGCTGGCCCCGGGTGACGAGGTCGTCACCATCGGCGGGCTCTACGGCACGGTCACCGGTGTGGACGACGACACCGTGCTGCTCGAGGTCGCCCCGGGCGTCCAGACCCGCTACGCCCGGCCGGCCATCGCCCGGGTGGTCAACCAGGCCCCGCGCACCGAGTCGACCGAGCCGGTCACCGAGGACGCGGCGGACGCCGTCAAGGAGTAGAACGCCCCGCCCGCCCTTCCCTGGGAGCGGCGGGCGGACCGTGACAACTGAACAGGTGGGTCGACGCCCGACGCCGGCACGCGCCCCCGACCGACGCCCCCGCGTCGGTGGCGGTACGCCGTGCCGACGGGCGGGCGCCGGCCCCGCAGAGCACGTCGGCTCGGACCCCGGGCCCGACATCGCCGCCCCCACCGGCGGCGCGACCGTTACAGGGAGACAGGACAGCCGTGGCACCACCTCAGGGACAGATGCGCCCCGGGCGGCAGCTCGCCGTACTCGGGCTCATCTTCGTCGTCCTCTATCTTTTGGTGTTCTTCTCGGGCGGCGCCAGCGGCGGCTGGAAGGACCGGCTGGAGCCGCGGCTCGGCCTGGACCTGATCGGCGGCACCCGGCTCACGCTGGAGGCCACCAACAGCCTCGACGGCAAGCCCCCGACCTCGGAGAATCTCGAAGAGGCGCGCCAGATCATCGAGAGCCGGGTCAACGCCTACGGCGTGGCCGAGGCCGAGGTGGTCACCGAGGGCAACCGGAACATCGTCATCTCCCTGCCCGGTCAGAACCGTGAGCTGACCGACGTCGGCAGCGCCGCCGAGCTGCGCTTCCGCAAGGTGCTCAAGGCGGCGGACGGCAGCGGCGCGGTCGCCGCCCCGGCGGCGACCCCGGCCCCCTCCGGCAGCGCCGCCCCGGTGCCGTCGGGCAGCGCGTCGCCGAAGCCGTCGGGGAGCGCGTCCCCGAAGCCGTCGGGCAGCGCCGCACCCAAGGTGACCTCGTCGCCGAGCGCCGGCGGTCAGGGTGGCGGTGCCCCCGCCCCGAGCGCCAGCGCGACTCC
>NZ_JBPQTL010000142.1:0-10700 GCF_051386295.1 Micromonospora sp. URMC 105
GTCCGGGTCGGGGGACGGAGGGGCCGGCGGGTCAGCCGGCGGGGTAGGTGTCGAGCAGCCCGCACATGCCGAGCCGGCCGTGCTCGTGCGGCCGGTCCCGCCAGCGGACCCGGGCGCCGGCCAGGTGCTCCGGCCGGCCCTCGGCGAGCGCGTCCAGGTGCCGCCCGGTCCGTTCGGCCGCGTCCAGCGCGCCGGTGCGCCAGCGTCGCCGCCAGCGGTCCAGCCCCGGCCGGACCAGCCGCGCCGCCGCCGCGTGGAACTCCCGCAGCGGCCCCGGGTCACCGGCGGCCAGGCCCGAGCGCAGCCGCACGAAGCCGTGCACGGCCAGGTCCCGGCGCGCGTACGCGGCCGCGAGGTCGCCGCCGGGCGCGCCGCCATTCGGCAGCCGTACGGCGGCGGCGTACCGGTCGGCGTCGGCGAGCAGTTCGGGGGGCAGGGTCAGCACCGCGTCCCCGGCCTCCGGCAGGCCGCTGTTCTGCATCAGCACGGTGATCTCCAGCCGGTCGTGGTTGACCAGCCGGTGGATCGTGCCCGGCTCGAACCACGCCACCGCGCCGGGGTGCAGCGGGAGCTCCCGGTACCCGTCGAGGGTCAGGGTCTGCACCAGTCCCGCGCCGCCGGTCACCACGTACCCCTCGGTGCACGCCAGGTGCAGGTGCGGGGTGCCGCCGGCCAGCCCGTCCGGCGCGATGGTGTCGTAGACCCGCAGGCGCGAGACGCCGACGCCGCCGGGCAGCGTCACCGGCGCCGGCTCAGTCGACGTACTCATCGGTGTCGTCCGCCGCGGGCAGGCAGACCACCAGCGCGGTGAGGTCGCCGATGGCGCGGTGCCGGGTGCCCGGCCTGATCAGGAAGGCCGACATCGGCTTCGCCTCGTGCCGGACGCCGTCCAGCTCCACCTCGCCGGTGCCGTCGAGGATCACGTAGACCTCGGTGGCGACCCGGTGGTAGTGGGTGGTGGCCTGCTGCACCCGCAGCAGGTGCACGCTCACCGCGCCGCCGGACTCGGCGACGAAGGCGCGGCGGGTGATCCCGCAGGAGCAGCGGTGCGGGGGCAGTTCGTCGAGGACGGCGGTGGGATGGCCGTCCGGAAGCAGGGGGGAGGGCATCGGGTGGACCGCCTTTCGCCTGAGGAAAGGGCTTTCCTAGGCGCAGACGCTAGACCCGTCCACTGCAAACAGTCAATGGTTTGTTGCAGTGGACGGGGTCAGCGGCCCTCGGCGTCGTCCATCGCCCGGTAGATGCGCTGCTCCGACACCGGGTACGGGGTGCCCAGCGCCTGGGCGAAGACGTTCACCCGCAGTTCCTCGATCATCCAGCGGATCTGCCGGACCGCCGTGGACTGCCGGCGGCTGGGCGGCAGCGCCGCCAGCATGTCGGCGTACTCCTTCTGCACCACCGCGATCCGGTCCTGCTGCTGCTTGTCCCGCTGCGGGTTGCCCGGCAGCCGGTCCAGCCGCCGCTCGATCGCGGTCAGGTAGCGCAGCAGGTCGGTCAGGCGCGCGTACCCCGCCTCGGTGACGAATCCCTGGTACACCAGCCCGGAGAGCTGCTGGCGGATGTCCGCCAGGGCAGCCACCACCGCCAGGTTCCGGGTCGCGCCGAGCCGCTGCTCCACCGCGTACGCGGCGGCGAGGACCCGGCGGACCCGGTCCATCACCTCGACCACGGTGTCGACCAGCTCGGCGCGGACCCGCTCGCGCAGCGCGGCGAAGCCCTCGGCGTCCCAGGCCGGCCCGCCCGCGTCGCCGATCAGCTTGTCGATCGCCGCGCCGGTGGCGTCGGAGATCAGCTCCTGCACCCCGCCGTGCGG
This sequence comes from Micromonospora sp. URMC 105, assembly GCF_051386295.1. Lineage (NCBI taxonomy): Bacteria > Bacillati > Actinomycetota > Actinomycetes > Micromonosporales > Micromonosporaceae > Micromonospora > Micromonospora sp. URMC 105. The sequence continues at coordinate 1,814 of NZ_JBPQTL010000142.1, forward strand.
GTTGCGGCTCAACGCCAGCTTCGCCTCGTTGGACAGTCGCCCCTGGAGGAACTTCGCCGGCGACGGCACGGACAGCCGCAGCAGCCGCCGGGTGCCCGCCCAGTGCGCCGCGGCCTGCTCGGCCTCGGAGTCGAACACCTTCACCCCGACCGTCGTGCCCTCGTCGACCAGCGCCGGGTACGCGGTCACCGCGTAACCGGCCCGGACCTGCTCGACGGTGCGGGGCAGCGTGCCGATGCTCCACTCGGTCAGCCCGGTGCGGGCGACGTCCGGCGCGGCGGCGGCCACGACCTGGCGTACCTCCTGGCGGAGCCGGCGTTGCAGGGCCGGCAGGTCCTTGCCCTCGGCGACCGGCTTGTTCTCCTCGTCGAGCACCCGGAAGCTGACCCGCAGGTGGGCCGGGAGCCGGTCGAGGTCCCAGGCGTCGCGCGGCACGGTCACGCCGGTCATCCGGCGCAGCTGCCGGGTCAGCGCGTCGAGCAGCGGCTCCTCGCCCGCGGGCATCGCCGCCAGCGCGGCCCGGGCGTAGTCCGGCACCGGGACGAAGTTGCGCCGGACCGCCTTGGGCAGCGACCGGATCAGCGCGACGACCAGTTCCTCGCGCAGCCCCGGCACCTGCCAGTCGAAGCTCTCCGCCGGCACCTGGTTGAGCAGCGGCAGCGGAATGTCCACGGTCACCCCGTCGGCCGGGGTGCCCGGGTCGAAGGTGTACGTCAGCGGCAGGGTAACCCCGTCGGCCTGCCACTCGTCCGGGTAGTCGGCCTCGTCCACCCCGCCGCGCCCGGCGTTGACCAGCAGCTCCCGGGTGAAGGTGAGCAGCTCCGGCTGCTCCCGCCGGGCCTTCTTCCACCACGAGTCGAAGTGCCGGCCGGAGACCACGTCGGCGGGGATGCGCTGGTCGTAGAAGTGGAAAATGGTCTCGTCGTCGACCAGGATGTCCCGCCGCCGGGCCCGGTTCTCCAGCTCCTCGATCTCGGTGAGCAGCCGCTGGTTGTCCCGCCAGAACTGGTGGTGGGTCTGCCAGTCGCCCTCCACCAGGGCGTGCCGGATGAACAGCTCCCGCGACAGCGCCGGGTCGATCCGCCCGAAGTTGACCTTCCGGGAGGTGACCAGCGGGATGCCGTACAGGGTGACCTTCTCGTAGGCCATCACCGCGGCCTGCTTCTTCTCCCAGTGCGGCTCGCTGTAGCTGCGCTTGACCAGGTGCTGCGCCAGCGGCTCGACCCACTCCGGCTCGACCCGTCCGGCGACCCGGCCCCAGAGCCGGGACGTCTCCACCAGTTCGGCCGCCATCACCCAGCGCGGCGGCTTCTTGAACAGCGCCGAGCCGGGGAAGACCGCGAACTTCGCGCCGCGCGCCCCCAGGTACTCGTGCTTCTGCGCGTCCTTGAGCCCGATGTGGGACAGCAGGCCGGGCAGGAGCGACTGGTGCACCTTCGGGGTGTCGATCTCCTCCGGCAGGTCCGCGGTCGGGCCGCGCCGGCCCCCGTCCGCCTCGGCCTGGTCCGCGCCGCGCCGGCCGCGTCCCCCGCCGCCCTGCTCCGGGGTACGCAGCACCTGGCGCACCTGGCTGACGATGTCCTGCCATTCGCGTACGCGCAGGTAGTTCAGGTACTCGGCCTTGCACATCCGGCGGAACGCGCTGGACGACAGCGCCCGCTGCTGCTCCCGCAGGTACCGCCACAGGTTGAGGAAGGCGACGAAGTCCGACTCGGCGTCGGCGAAGCGGGCGTGCGCCTGGTCGGCCTGCGCCTGCTTCTCCGCCGGCCGCTCGCGCGGGTCCTGGATGGACAGCGCGGCGGCGATCACCACGACCTCGGTGGCGCAGCCGTTGCGCTCGCCCTCCAGGACCATCCGGGCCAGCCGCGGGTCGACCGGCAGCTGGGCCAGCCGCCGGCCCAGCGGGGTGAGCCGCTTCGCCGGGTCGCTCTCGGTCGGGTCGAGCGCGCCGAGCTCGTGCAGCAGGTTGACGCCGTCGGTGATGTTGCGCCGGTCCGGCGGGTCGATGAACGGGAACGCGGCGATGTCGCCCAGCCCGATCGAGGTCATCTGGAGGATGACCGAGGCGAGGTTGGTGCGCAGGATCTCCGGGTCGGTGAACTCGGGCCGGGATTCGAAGTCCTGCTCGTCGTAGAGGCGGATACAGATGCCGTCCGAGGTACGCCCGCAGCGGCCCTTGCGCTGGTTGGCCGACGCCTGGGAGACGGCCTCGATGGGCAGCCGCTGCACCTTGAGCCGGGTCGAGTAGCGGGAGATCCGGGCGGTGCCCGGGTCCACCACGTACTTGATGCCGGGGACGGTCAGCGACGTCTCGGCGACGTTGGTGGCCAGCACGACCCGCCGCCCGGCGTGCGGGGCGAAGACCCGGTGCTGCTCGGCGCTCGACAAGCGGGCGTACAGCGGGAGGATCTCGGTGCCGAGCAGCGACCGCTTCTTCTGCACCAGCTTGCCCAGGGCGTCGGCGGTGTCCCGGATCTCCCGCTCGCCGCTGAGGAAGACCAGGATGTCGCCGGGCCCCTCGGCGGCCAGCTCCTCGACCGCGTCGCCGATGGCCTGGATCTGGTCCCGGACGTTCTCCTCGTCGTCGCCGGAGTCCTCCTCGGCCTCGCTCACCTCGACCAGCGGCCGGTACCGCACCTCGACCGGGTACGTCCGCCCGGAGACCTCGACGATCGGGGCCGGCTTCCCGTCGGCGTCGGCGAAGTGCTTCGCGAACCGGTCGGTCTCGATGGTCGCCGAGGTGATGACCACCTTGAGGTCGGGACGGCGGGGGAGGAGCTGCTTCAGGTAGCCGAGGATGAAGTCGATGTTCAGGCTGCGCTCGTGCGCCTCGTCGATGATCAGCGTGTCGTACTGGCGCAGCATCCGGTCGGTCTGCAACTCGGCGAGCAGGATGCCGTCGGTCATCAGCTTGACCAGGCTGCGGTCGCCGACCTGGTCGGTGAAGCGCACCTTGTAGCCGACCACGTCGCCCAGCTCGGTGCCGAGCTCCTCGGCGATCCGGTCGGCGACCGTGCGGGCGGCGAGCCGGCGGGGCTGGGTGTGCCCGATCAGCCCGTTGATCCCGCGCCCCAGCTCCAGGCAGATCTTGGGCAGCTGGGTGGTCTTGCCGGAGCCCGTCTCGCCGGCCACGATCACCACCTGGTGGTCGCGGATGGCGGCGGCGATGTCGTCGCGGCGCTCGCTGACCGGCAGCTGCGCCGGATAGGTGATCACGGGCACGGCGGCCCGCCGCTGCGCCAGCCGGGCCTCGGCCCGGGCCACGTCCGCGGCGATCTCGGCGAGCGCGCCGTCGCGCCGCTGCGGGTCCCGGAGCTTGCGTACGCCGTCCAGCCGCCGCTGCAGGCGGCGCTGGTCGCGGAACATCAGCGGGGAGAGGCGGCGGTGCAGCTCGCGAACGGTGACGGCCTCGGCGGGTACGGCTGGATTCTGCATGTCGTCGCCAAGGATAGGCAGCCGGTCGCCGCAGCGCCCCCGGGTTACCCGGTCGTGCCCGCCACACCCCGGCGGCGTCGCTGCCCGGGGGCGGTGGCCGGCCAGGCTAAAGTTTCCGCGGACCGACACCGATCCGGGGGCCGCGACATGACGATGCTGGACACCGACCGCGCGCTGGTGCAGGCGGCGACCGCGGTCGCGAAGCTGCGCTGCCGCAGCGACCACCACACCGTCGCCGCCGCCGCCCGGACCGCCGACGGGCGGGTCTTCACCGGCGTGAACGTCTACCACTTCACCGGCGGCCCGTGTGCCGAGGTGGTCGCGATCGGAGCCGCCGCCACCCAGGGGGCGGGCGAGCTGGAGACCATCGTCGCCGTCGGTGATCGGGGACGGGGCGTCATCCCGCCGTGCGGGCGGTGCCGCCAGGTGCTGCTGGACTACTTCCCGTCGATCAAGGTGATCGTCGGACCGATGGACGCGCTGCGGCCGGTGCCGATCATCGACCTGCTGCCGGAGACGTACGTCTGGGGCGACCACCAGCTCGACGCGCCGATGCCGGTACGCACCGGGCAGTGGCCGATGCCGACCGTGCCGAGCAGCCGGCCGGCCTCCGAGGACTGACTCTTCGGCGCCTGCTTCCCGCGGTGCCTCCGCTGACCTCCGCGGCCCCTCAGTCGCCGGCGGCGGCCTCCAGCATCGACCGGGGCACGCCGACGCTCTCGTAGCGCACGTTGCCCTCCGGCACCAGCCAGCTCGCCACCCGGACCACGAGCTGGCCGGCGCGCACCGCCGGGTCGTTGGCGTACAGCTCGCGCGCCTCGGCCGCGCTGATCGGCAGCACGGCGAGACCGCGCAGGGTGGGGTCGTCGGGGTCCAGGAACGGTCCGGCGGCGAGCACGAGCCCCTGCTCCACCAGCCCCGACTGGTGCGCCAGGTGGGCGTCGCGCAGCAGGTCCGCCGCGTTGCGGGGCAGCTCCGGCGCGTCCGCCGGGCGGCTGAGCAGGACGACGGTGTGCTGGTCGAATCGCATGGACCCAGGGTAGGGGTGATTTTCCCTGGTTGATTCCCGTGTGCCCGGGTCGCGGCTTATCGACGATGCTCGGTTAGGACACCCTGGGCACCTCCGCTAAGGTAAGGCGAACCTTAGTTCCAGTTCGGGAGCATCGTGACCACCCTCGCCGCACGTCCGGTCGGCGCCGCCCGCCGCACCGGCGAACAGCGGGGCCGCCGCACCTCCGTCGCCGTCGTGGCCGGGCTCGCGCTCCTGCTCGCCGTGCTGGCCAGCCTCGCGCTCGGCAGCCGGCCGCTGGCCGTGGGCCAGGTCTGGGACGCGCTGGTCGCTCCGGACGGAGGCACGGCGAGCACCATCGTGCGTGAGCTGCGGATGCCGCGTACCGCCCTGGGCCTGGTCGTCGGCCTCGCCCTCGCCGTCGCCGGGGTGCTCTTCCAGGCGCTCACCCGCAACCCGCTCGCCGAGCCGCGGATCCTCGGCATCAGCGCCGGCGCCTCCTTCGGCGTGGTGCTCGCCATCGCCGTCTTCGGCATCGGCAGCCTCGCCGGGTACGTCTGGTTCGGCATCGCCGGCGCGCTCGGCGCCGGCCTGCTGGTCTTCGCCGTCGCCAACCGGACCCGCGAGGGCGCCAGCCCGGTCACCCTCGCGCTGATCGGCGCGGCCCTCGACGCCAGCCTCGCCTCCGTCGTGTACGCGCTGCTCAGCATCGACGCGCGCACCTTCGAGGAGTACCGGTTCTGGGTCGTCGGCGGGCTGACCGGGCGGGACCTCGGTGTCGCCGCGCAGGTGCTGCCGTTCGTGCTCGCCGGGCTGGCCCTGGCCGCGGTGGTGGCCCGCGGCCTCGACGCGCTCGCCCTCGGCGACGATGTCGCCCGTGGTCTGGGCCACCGGATCGGCCTGGTACGCCTCGGCGGCGGCGTGGCCGCCGTGCTGCTCACCGGCGCCGCCGTCGCCTCCGCCGGACCGATCGCCTTCGTCGGGCTCGCCGTGCCACACCTGGCCCGGGCCCTCGTCGGCGCCGACCACCGCTGGACCCTGGCGGTCTCCGCCCTGCTCGGCCCCACCCTGCTGCTCGGCGCGGACATCGTCGGCCGGCTGATCGCCCCGCCCGGCGAGGTGCCGGCCGGGATCATCACCGCGCTGATCGGCGCGCCGCTGCTGGCGTACCTGGTGCGCCGCGCCAAGGTGGTGACCGCGTGAGCGCGAGGAGTGAGCCGGGTCTGCGAGCCCCGCAGTCGCGAACCGAAGCCGGCACCATGAGCGTCCGCGAACTGACCGCCGCTCCTACCGGCCTGAACGGGCTGCCCGGACGGTCCCTGGTGCGGGTCGGGCCGGTCAGCCTCCAGGTACGCCGCCGCGCGGTGCTCGTCGCGCTCGCCTGCATCGTGCTGCTCGCCCTCGCCGCGCTGCTCAGCCTCAGCCTCGGCACCCCGTACGTCGCCCCGGCCGACGTGCTCCGCGCGCTCTCCGGCGCCGGCACCCCGTACGACCTGGTGGTGCTCGACCTGCGGCTGCCCCGTCTCGTGCTGGCCGCGACGGCCGGCGCGGCCTTCGGGATCGCCGGCACGCTCATCCAGAGCGTGGCTCGTAACCCGCTGGCCAGCCCGGACGTCATCGGTATCACCCAGGGCGCCGGGCTGGCCGCCACCGTCGCGATCACCACCGGCGTGGGGGCCGTGCTGGTGGCCCCGGCCGCCCTGGTCGGCGGGCTCGCCGCCGCGGTCCTGCTGCTCGCGCTGGGCGCCCGGCACGGGCTGGCCGCGCAGCGATTCGTGCTGGCCGGCGTCGCCGTCGCGTTCGCGCTGCGGGCGCTGACCGAGGTGGTCATGCTCTCCGCCGACCCGATCGACGGCCTGCGGGCCCAGATCTGGCTGATCGGCACCCTCGCCGGCAAGGGCTGGACCGAGACGGTCTGGATCGCGCTCACCCTGGCCGTGCTGCTGCCGGTGCTGGCCTGGGCCGGTTGGGCGCTCAACGGCTCCGCCCTCGACGACGACACCGCCCGGGGGATCGGGCTGCGACCGGTGGCCCGCCGGATCGGCCTGGCCGCCACCGGGGTCGTCGTCGCGGCCACCGTCACCGCCCAGGTCGGCGCGGTCGACTTCGTCGCCCTGGTCGCCCCGCAGGTGGCCCGCCGGCTGGTCCGGGCCGAACGCCCGCCGCTGGTGTGCGCCGCGCTGCTGGGCGCGCTGCTGCTGGTGCTGGCCGACCTCGCCGGCCGGCGGCTGTTCGCCCCCACCCAGCTGCCGGCGGGTGTGCTCACCGCCGCCATCGGCGGGCCGTACCTGATGTTCCTGCTGGTCCGCGGCCGTCGGCGGTCGTCGTGACGTCCACCCCTGGCACAGGAGGCGCGATGCTCTCCACCCGCGACCTGGTCGCCGGCTACGACGAACGGACCGTGCTGGACGGGCTCGACCTCGAGCTGCCCGCCGACGCGTTCACCGTCATCGTCGGGCCGAACGCCTGCGGCAAGTCCACGCTGCTGCGCACCATGGCCCGGCTGCTCACGCCCCGGCGCGGCGCCGTGCTGCTGGACGGCACCGCCATCCGCGACCTGCCCACCCGGGAGGTGGCCCGCCGGCTCGGCGTGCTGCCGCAGAGCCCGCTGGTGCCGGAGGGCGTCACCGTGGCCGACCTGGTCGGACGGGGGCGGCAGCCGTACCAGCGGTGGTGGCGGCAGTGGTCGGAGGAGGACGCCGTCGCGGTGGACCGGGCGATGGCGCTCGCCGACGTCGCCGGGCTCGCCGACCGGCCGGTGGACACCCTCTCCGGTGGTCAGCGGCAGCGGGTCTGGATCGCGATGACCCTCGCCCAGGACACCGAGGCGCTGCTGCTGGACGAGCCGACCACCTTCCTCGACCTGGCCCACCAGGTCGAGGTGCTGGACCTGCTGCACCGGCTGCGCGCCGAGCGGGGCCGCACCGTGGTCGCCGTGCTGCACGACCTCAACCAGGCCGCCCGCTACGCCGACCACCTGGTGGCGATGCGGGCCGGGGCCGTGGTCGCCGCCGGGCCGCCCCGGGAGATCCTCACCGCGGAGCTGGTCCGGGACGTCTTCGGGCTGGACTGCGTGGTGGTGCCCTGCCCGGTGACCGGTGCTCCGCTGGTGGTGCCCGGCCTCACCAGCCCGTCGCTGGCCCCGCTGCCCGGTGCCCCCGCCGCTTCCGCTCCCGCCACCGACGTTCCGCCGGCCCTCGGCGCTGCTCCGGCCCTCGGCGTGCCCTCGGCCGTCGGTCCGGCGGCGTCCGTCGGTCCGGTGTCCACCGCCGGCACGCCCTCACCCGCCGGCCCGGCCGGCTCGAACCCCGTGGGCCCGGCCGCTCCGGCGGCCCGCCCTCCAGTCGACGGCGCGGACGACCCGCGCGTCGGCCCGTACCCCTCGAAAGGACTCTGATGCGTCGTCTTGCCGCCACCCTCACCGCGGCCCTCGCCCTCGGCGTGGGCCTCACCGCCTGCGGGGAGAGCGATCCGGTCGCCGGCACCGCCACCGGGGAGACCCGGGAGATCACCCACGCCATGGGCAGCACCAAGGTGCCGGCCGAGCCGAAGCGCGTGGTGGTGCTCGACACCGACAAGATCGACACCGCGATCTCGCTCGGCGTCACGCCGGTCGGCGCCGCCACCGCCGGTGAGGCGAAGAGCTGGCCGACCTACTTCGGCGAGGAGAAGCTCGCCGGCATCAAGGAGGTCGGGGTGCTCACCGAGCCCGACCTGGAGGCCATCACCGCGCTGAAGCCGGACCTGATCCTGGGCAGCAAGTTCCGCCAGGAGAAGTTCTACGACGAGCTGAGCGCCATCGCGCCCACCGTCTTCACCGAGAAGGTCGGCATCACCTGGAAGGAGAACCTGCTCCTCGACGGCAAGGCGCTCGGCAAGGAGCAGCAGGCCCGTGACCTGCTCACCGGGTACGAGAAGCGGGCCAAGGAGTTCGGCGCGAAGCTGGGCGACGCCGCCTCCCGGGAAATCTCCATCGTGCGCTTCATCCCCGGCAACATCCGGGTGTACGGCCCGGACTCCTTCTCCGGCATCGTCGTCGGCGACACCGGGCTGGGCCGCCCCGAGCGGCAGCGCCTGGAGGGCAAGGAGGACAAGCGCTTCGACCTGGTCAGCGCCGAGCGGATCAACGAGGTCGACGGTGACGTCATCTTCGTGACCGCGTACGGCGAGAAGGCCGCCGCCGAGCAGGCCAAGGTCACCGGCGGCTCGCTCTGGAAGGGCCTCTCCGCCGTCAAGGCCGGCAAGGCGCACGTCGTCTCCGACGAGGTCTGGATGACCGGCATCGGCGTCGGCGCCGCCAACAAGATCCTCGACGACCTCGCCAAGTACCTCACCGCCTGACCCCCTGCGCCCTCTCGGCGCGCACTTTCAGAGAAAGAGTGGCTATTCCACGTGGAATAGCCACTCTTTCTCTCTATTTGAGGGCGGGGGCGGGGCGCGAGG
>NZ_JBPQTL010000143.1:0-10643 GCF_051386295.1 Micromonospora sp. URMC 105
CCCCCCCCCCCCCCCCCCCCCCCCCCCCCCCCCCCCCCCCCAAAACGGGGATCGGGCGGGGGCGGAGGCGGGCGCGGCGGGCGCGTCCCGGCCGGCGCGGTCAGGCGGGGCGGGTGCCGCCGAAGACGGCGAAGCGCCACGCCTTGTAGAAGCAGTCGACGTCGACCAGCCCGGCCTCGGCGAGCCAGCGGCACTGGGCGTCCACCGGCGCCGGCCGGTCGTGCCGCATCCGCTCCCGGGCGGCGGCCAGCTCCGCGGCGTCGGAACCGAGCGCGGTGGCCTGGGCGACCCAGACCTCGTCGTAGCGGCGGTCCAGGGCGGGGGTCGGGCCGGCCACCTGCTCGGCGTTGACGAACACCCCGCCGGGCGTCAGCGCCTCGGCGGCGCGCCGGTAGAGGACCCGCTTGCCGTCGTCGTCGAGGTGGTGGACGGCCAGCGCGGAGACCACCGCGTCGTACCGGCCGGCGGGGAGCGGGCCGGTGAGATCGGCGACCACCGTCCGGTGCGGCACGCCCCGGGCGGCCAGCGCGTCGGCGGCGACCGCGAGCATCCGCGGGGCGCCGTCGAGCAGGGTCACCCGGACCCCCGGCAGCGCCGCGGTGAGCAGCAGGGAGAACAGCCCGGTGCCCGCACCCAGGTCCAGCACCTCGGGGGTACGCCCCGCGGCCAGCGCGGCCCGCAGCGGCACGGCGGCCACCTCGACCGCGGTGCCGTAGAAGTCGTCGAAGCGTGGCACCAGGCGCCGCCGGGCCTGGTCGTAGCTGCCCGCCACCGCGTCGAACGCCGCCGCCACGCTCATCGTCGTCTCCCATACTTCAGGACGGTTGTCCCATATCATAGACCTCCCCGACCGGCCGGCTGCCCCCGTGCGGTGTGAGCCGCTCTTGACAGGACCGAAACAGACGGGACCCGGACCGGAAACCGCCCCCCGGCACGCTTCACTGGCATGACAGACCGTGCACGCTCCGCGACCGGGTCGGGGGGCGACCCCCGGCAGGCGGAGACGCACTGCCCGTACTGCGCCCTGCAGTGCGGAATGGTCCTGCGCCAGACCGGCGAGCGGGTGGAGGTGCTTCCCCGCCAGTTCCCCACCAACCGGGGCGGGCTGTGCCAGAAGGGCTGGACCGCCGCCGAGCTGCTGGACCACCCCGACCGGCTGACCACCCCGCTGGTGCGCGACCCGGCCGACGGTGAGCTGCGCCCGGCGACCTGGGCGGCGGCGCTCGATCGGATCGCCGCGGGCATCCGTACCGTCCAGGCCGGACACGGCCGCGACGCGGTCGCGGTCTTCGGCGGCGGCGGGCTCACCAACGAGAAGGCGTACGCGCTGGGCAAGTTCGCCCGGGTGGCGCTACGCACCCGGCACATCGACTACAACGGCCGGTGGTGCATGTCCTCGGCCGCCGCGGCCGGGATCCGCGCCTTCGGCGTGGACCGGGGCCTGCCCTTCCCGCTGGCCGACCTCGCCCGGGCGGAGACGCTGCTGCTGGTCGGCGCCAACCCGGCGGAGACCATGCCGCCGCTGATGCGTCACCTGGCCGACCAGCGCGAGCGCGGCGGGCGCCTGATCGTCGTCGACCCCCGGGTCACCGCCACCGCCCGGCAGGCCGACCTGCACCTGCAACCGCTGCCCGGCACCGACCTCGCGGTGGCCAACGCGCTGCTGCACGTCGCGCTCACCGAGGGCTTCGTCGACCGGGACTACGTGGCCGCCCGGACCACCGGCTTCGACGAGGTACGCCGCACCGTGGCCGGCTACTGGCCGGCGGAGGTGGAACGGCTCTCCGGGGTCCCGGTGGCCGACCTGGAGGCGACCGCCCGTGCGCTCGGCACCGCCGGCAGCGCGATCATCCTCACCGCCCGGGGCGCGGAACAGCACGCCAAGGGCGTCGACACCGTCAGCGCCTTCGTCAACCTGGCCCTCGCCCTCGGCCTGCCCGGCCGCTCCGGCTCCGGGTACGGCTGCCTGACCGGCCAGGGCAACGGGCAGGGCGGCCGGGAGCACGGGCAGAAGGCCGACCAGCTCCCCGGGTACCGGAAGATCGACGATCCGGCGGCCCGGGAACACGTGGCGGGCGTCTGGGGCGTCGACCCGGACGACCTGCCCGGGCCGGGCGTGCCGGCGTACCGGCTGCTGGAGTCGTTGGGCACCCCCGGTGGTCCCCGGGCGATGCTGGTCTTCGGCTCGAATCCGGTGGTCTCCGCGCCCCGGGCCGCCCGGATCGAATCGCGGCTGCGCGGGCTGGACCTGCTGGTGGTGGCCGACTTCCTGCTCTCCGAGACGGCCGCCCTCGCCGACGTGGTGCTGCCGGTGGCCCAGTGGGCCGAGGAGGACGGCACGATGACCAACCTGGAGGGCCGGGTGCTGCGCCGCCGCGCGCTGCGCGAGCCGCCGGCCGGGGTCCGGACCGACCTGGCGGTCCTCGCCGAGCTGGCCGCCCGCCTGGACGCCCCGGCGTCCTTCCCGACCGACCCGGCGCAGGTCTTCACCGAGCTGCGCCGGGCCTCGGCCGGCGGTGTCGCGGACTACGCCGGGGTGAGCTGGGAGCGGATCGAGGCCGACGAGGGCGTCTTCTGGCCCTGCCCCGACCCGGACGGGCCGGACACGCCCCGGCTCTTCGCCGACTCCTTCCCCACCCCGGACGGCCGCGCCCGGTTCCAGCCGGTGCACCACCGGCCCGCCGCCGAGCAGGTCTGCGCCGACTACCCGCTGCACTTCACCACCGGCCGGGTGCTCGCCCAGTACCAGTCCGGCGCCCAGACCCGCCGGGTCGCCGCGCTGCACCGGGCCGCTCCCCACGGCTTCGTGGAGCTGCACCCCGACCTCGCCGCCCGGCTCGGGGTGGCCGAGGGCGACGAGGTGCGGGTCGCCTCCCGCCGGGGTGAACTGCGCGCGCCGGCCCGGCTCAGCCCGGCCATCCGGCCGGACACCGTCTTCGCGCCGTTCCACTGGGGCGGCGCGGCCCGGGCCAACTCCGTGACCAACGACGCGACGGACCCGGTCTCCGGAATGCCCGAATTCAAGATCTGCGCCGTACGGGTGGAGAAGGTATGAACGTCGTCATCGTGGGATACGGCATGGCCGGTTCCCGGCTCGCCGCCGAACTGCACGCCCGGGACGGGGACCTCAAGGTCGTCGTCCTCGGGGCGGAGCCGCACCGGGCGTACAACCGGATCATGCTCTCCACCCTGCTGGCGGGGAAGGTCGCCGAGCCGGACGTGGAGCTGGCCGAGATCGCCGGGCAGGGCGTCGACGTGCGGACCGGGGTGCAGGTCGCCGCGCTGGACACCGACGCCCGGGTGGTCCGCACCGACGACGGTGACCGGATCGGCTACGACCACCTGGTGCTCGCCACCGGCAGCCGGGCGCTGGTGCCGCCGCTGCCCGGCCTGGACCCGGCCGACCTGCCGGAACGGGTGGTGCCGTTCCGCACCCTGGACGACTGCCGGCGGATCCTGGCCGCCGCCGAGGGCGCCCGCAGCGCCCTGGTGCTCGGCGGCGGGCTGCTCGGCCTGGAGGCGGCGCGCGGGCTGGCCGCCCGGGGGCTCGACGTCGGGGTGGTGCACCCGCTGCCGTACCTGATGGAACGCCAACTCGACCCGGCCGGCGCGGCCGTGCTGGCCGGTACCCTCGCCGACCTCGGGGTGAGCACCCACCTGGCCGTCGCGGCCACCGGCGTGGCGGCGGACGCCGACGGGGTACGCCTCGACCTGGCCGACGGCCGGTCGCTCACCGCCGACCTGCTGGTGATCTCCTGCGGGGTACGCCCCGACACCGCGCTGGCCGCCGCGGCCGGGCTGGCCGTGGACCGGGGCGTGGTGGTCGACGACCGGCTGCGCACCAGCGATCCCGCGATCTCGGCGATCGGTGACTGCGCCCAGCACGACGGCACGCTGACCGGGCTGGTCGCACCGGCCTGGGCGCAGGCCCGGGTGCTGGCCCAGGTGCTCACCGGCGAGGACCCGGCCGCTCGATACCGGCCCCGGCCGGTGGTGACCCGGCTGAAGGCGGCCGGCATCGACCTCGCCGCGATGGGCGACCCCGGCGGCGGGCCGGGCGAGGAGCTGACCTTCGCCGACCCGGCCCGGGGCACGTACGCCCGGCTCCGCATCCACGAGGAGCGGCTGACCGCCGCCATCCTGCTCGGCGACAACCCGTCGGTCGGCACGGTGGTGCAGCTCTTCGACCGGGGCGCGCCGGTGCCGGCCGACCGGCGGGCGCTGCTGCTGGGCCGCGCGCTCGGCGGGACCGGGGCCGCGCCCGCGGAGTCCCCGGCGCTGATGCCGGACGCGGCCACCGTCTGCCAGTGCAACGACGTGCGCAAGGGCGCGCTGGTCGCCTGCTGGCGGGCCGGGGCCCGGACGGTGGACGAGGTGGTGGCGACCACCCGGGCCGCCACCGGCTGCGGCGGCTGCCGGGACGCGGTCGCCGGCATCGTCGGCTGGCTCTGCGAGGCGGACTCGGTGGGGGCGGCTGCCCGATGACCGGACGTGAAGCGATGGACGGACCTGACGCGACGGACCGCGAGGAGGTGACGCGATGACCGGCGGACGATTGGTCGTCGTCGGCAACGGCATGGTCGGACAACGGTTCGTCGAGGCGCTGCGCGCCCGCGACCACGACCGGCGGTGGCGGGTGACGGTACTCGCCGAGGAGCACCGGCCGGCGTACGACCGGGTGCGGCTCTCGGCGTTCTTCGACGGGGTGGGTGCCGACGAGCTGAACCTGCACACCCCCGACGACGGGGTCGAGCTCCGCCTCGGTGAGGCGGTCACCGGCGTCGACCGGGAGCGGCGGGTGGTGACCACCGCGGCCGGCGAGCACCCGTACGACGCGCTGGTGCTGGCCACCGGGTCCTACGCGTTCGTGCCGCCGGTCGACGGCACGGCGCTGCCCGGGGTCTTCGTCTACCGCACCCTGGACGACCTGGAGGCGATCCGGGCGCACGCCCGGGGCCGGCGTACCGGCGCGGTGATCGGTGGCGGCCTGCTCGGCCTGGAGGCGGCCAACGCCCTGCGGCTGCTCGGCCTGGCCACCCACGTGGTGGAGTTCGCGCCCCGGCTGATGCCGGTGCAGGTCGACGAGGCCGGTGGCGCGATGCTGCGCCGCTACGTCGAGGAGCTGGGGGTCACCACCCACCTCGGGGTGGCCACCACCGCGCTGCGCCCCGGCCCGGACGGCGTCGTCGCCGCGCTGGCGCTCTCCGACGGCAGCACGGTCGACGCGGAGCTGGTCGTGGTGGCCGCCGGCATCCGCCCCCGCGACGAGCTGGCCCGGGCCGCCGGGCTGCCGCTCGGCCCGCGCGGTGGGGTGCTGGTCGACGCGACCTGCCGCAGCGCGGACGAGCGGATCTGGGCGGTGGGCGAGTGCGCGGCGGTCGACGGCACCTGCCACGGGCTGGTCGCCCCCGGGTACGCAATGGCCGAGGTGGTCGCCGACCGGCTGCTCGGCGGGTCGGCGACCTTCCCCGGGGCGGACACCGCCACCAAGCTCAAGCTGCTCGGCGTGGACGTGGCCTCGTTCGGCGACGCGCACGGCACCACGCCGGGCTGCCTGGACGTGACCTTCACCGACCCGGTCACCCGTTCGTACGCGAAGCTGGTCCTCTCCGACGACGCGCGGACGCTGCTCGGCGGCGTGCTGGTCGGGGACGCGAGCGCCTACCCCACGCTGCGGGCCAGCGTGGGCGGCCCGTTGCCCGCCGCCCCGCTGGCGCTGCTGGCGCCGGCCGGCGGGGCGGGCGCCGGTGCCGCGGCGCTGCCCGGCGCGGCGCAGGTCTGCTCCTGCAACGCGGTGACCCGCGACGACATCGACGCCGCGATCGCCGGCGGCGCGACGGACGTGCCGGCGCTGAAGGCGTGCACCCGGGCCGGCACCAGCTGCGGGTCCTGCGTGCCGATGCTGAAGCAGCTGCTCGACGCGGCCGGGGTGAAGCAGTCCACCGCGCTCTGCGAGCACTTCGACGCCGGCCGGCAGGAGCTGTTCGACATCGTCCGGGTCCGGGGCATCCGCACCTTCTCCGCGCTCATCGCCGAGCACGGGCGGGGGCGCGGCTGTGACATCTGCAAGCCGGTGGTGGCCTCGATCCTGGCCTCGCTGGGCACCGGGCACGTGCTCGACGGCGAGCAGGCCTCGTTGCAGGACACCAACGACCACTTCCTGGCCAACCTGCAACGCGACGGCAGCTACTCGGTGGTGCCCCGGATCCCCGGCGGCGAGATCACCCCGGAGAAGCTGATCGTGATCGGCGAGGTGGCGCGCGACTTCCGGCTCTACACGAAGATCACGGGTGGGCAGCGGATCGACCTGTTCGGCGCGCGGGTGGAGCAGCTACCGCAGATCTGGCGCCGGCTGGTCGACGCCGGCTTCGAGTCCGGCCACGCGTACGGCAAGGCGCTGCGGACGGTGAAGTCCTGCGTCGGCGAGACGTGGTGCCGGTACGGGGTGCAGGACTCGGTCGGCCTGGCCATCGCGCTGGAACTGCGGTACCGGGGCCTGCGCGCCCCGCACAAGATCAAGTCAGCGGTCTCCGGCTGCGCCCGGGAGTGCGCCGAGGCCCGCAGCAAGGACTTCGGCATCATCGCCACCGACACCGGCTGGAACCTCTACCTGGGCGGCAACGGCGGCTTCCGGCCCCGGCACGCCGACCTCTTCGCCACTGATCTATCCACAGAAGCACTGATTCAACTGATCGACAGATTCTTGATGTATTACGTCCGCACCGCCGACCGGCTGCAACGCACCGCCGCCTGGATCGAGGCGATGGAGGGCGGCCTCGACCACCTGCGCTCGGTGATCGTGGACGACTCGCTCGGGCTCTGCGCCGAGCTGGACGCGGCGATGGCCCGGCACGTGGCGTCCTACTCGGACGAGTGGCGCGACGTCCTGGAGGACCCGGATCGGCTGCGCCGGTTCACCTCCTTCGTCAACGCACCGGACGTGCCCGACCCGTCCATCAGCTTCGCCGTGGAGCGCGGCCAGCCGGTGCCGCCGCGCGGCGGCCCACCGGCCGGCGGCGACCGTCGCCGCCAGCCCGTCGCACTGGGAATTCCGGAGGTACGGCGATGACCGACACCATGACCCTGAGCTGGACCACCGTCTGCCGGCTGGACCGGCTGGAGCCCGACCGGGGCGTCGCCGCGCTGGTCGACGGCGTGCAGGTGGCCCTCTTCTCGACCGGTGGCGAACTCTTCGCGATCGACAACCTCGACCCGGTCGGCGGCGCGTACGTGATGTCCCGGGGCATCGTGGGCAGCCGCGGCGGGGTGCCGACCCTCGCCTCTCCGCTGCACAAACAGGTCTACGACCTGCGTACCGGGCACTGCCTGGACCTGCCCGGTGTGGCGCTGCCCGTGCACGGGGTCCGCTGCCGGGACGGGCTGGTCGAGGTGCGGCTGCGACAGGTGCAGTGATGCGGGAGGAACTGGCCGGCTTCACCATCGGGGTCACCGCCGACCGGCGGCGCGACGAGCTCGCCGCGCTGCTGCAACGGCGCGGCGCGCGGGTGGTGCTCGCCCCGGCCCTGCGGATCGTGCCGCTGGCCGACGACAGCGACCTGCGCGAGGCCACCCGCCTCTGCCTGGACCGGCCGCCGGACATCCTGATGGCGAACACCGGCATCGGGATGCGCGGCTGGCTGGAGGCGGCCGAGGGCTGGGGGCTCGCCGAGCCGCTGCGGTCGGTGCTCTCCCAGTCGTACGTGGTGGCCCGGGGGCCAAAGGCGCGCGGCGCGATCCGGGCCGCCGGGCTGCACGACCAGTGGTCGCCGGAGTCGGAGAGCTGCGACGAGGTGATCGACCACCTGCGCGCCCGCGGGGTGGCCGGTCAGGTCATCGCCATGCAGCTGCACGGCGACCGGCAGCCGGAGTGCACCGAGGCGCTGGAGGCGGCCGGCGCCACCGTCATCGAGGTGCCGGTCTACCGCTGGGCGCCGCCCACCGACCCGGCCCCCCTGCACCGGCTCATCGACCTGGTCGCCGGACGGCTCGTCGACGCCGTCACGTTCACCTCCGCACCGGCGGCCGAGGCGCTGCTGCGGGCGGCCGGCGACCGGGCGGACACGGTGCTGGAAGCGTTGCGCTCGGACGTGCTGGCCAGCTGCGTCGGCCCGGTCACCGCGGAGCCGCTGGTCCGCCGGGGGGTGCCGGTCAGCGCGCCCACCCGGGCCCGGCTCGGCGCCCTGGTCCGGCAGATCGTCGACGAGCTGCCCCGCCGTACGGTGACCGTCAAGGCGGCCGGGCACCTGCTGACCCTGCGCGGGCACGCGGCCGTGATCGACGGCGAGCTGCGGCCGCTCGCCCCCGCCCCGATGGCGGTGCTGCGGGCGCTGGCCGCGTCACCCGGCCGGGTGCTGTCGCGCACCTCGCTGCTGCGGACCCTGCCCCGGGGCGCGGACGAGCACGCGGTGGAGATGGCGGTGGCCCGGCTGCGGGTCGGGCTGCAGGCCCCCCGCGTGGTGCAGACCGTCGTCAAGCGGGGTTACCGCCTCCGGGTCGACTGACCCGGAGGCGGTTCAGCCCACCGGCGCGTAGCCCCGGCCGTGCTCTGTCTCCAGCCGCAGCATGGCGTGCTCGACCACGGTCACCAGCACCTGCTTCACCGACTCCCGCTTGCGGGCGTCGCACATCACCAGCGGCACGTCCGGCGAGATGGCCAGCGCCTCGCGGACCTCCTCCGGCTCGTACTGCGGCGCGTCGTCGAAGCGGTTCAGCGCCACCACGTACGGCAGGTTCCGGTTCTCGAAGTAGTCCAGCGGCGCGAAGGCGTCCGTGATCCGGCGGGTGTCCACCAGGACGGCGGCACCCACCGCCCCCCGGATGATCTCGTCCCACATGAACCAGAAGCGGGTCTGTCCCGGAGTGCCGAAGAGGTACAGGATCAGGTCCTGCGCCATGGTGATCCGGCCGAAGTCCATGGCGACCGTGGTGGTCTCCTTGCCGGGCACCTTCGACGGGTCGTCGATACCCACGCCGGCCGCCGTCATCAGCGCCTCCGTGGTCAGCGGCGTGATCTCGGAGATGGCGCCGACCATTGTCGTCTTGCCCACGCCGAAGCCGCCCGCGACCACGATCTTCGCGGAGATGATCTCCCGGCTGCGGCGCGCCCCGGCGGGGTCATAGTTCGCGAAGTCCACTTAGCACCCTTCCCAGCAGGTTCATCCGCTCCTCGTAGCCCTCGGCCGGAGCGGCAGTGTGTAGCGTCAGCAGGCCGTCGGCCACCAGATCGGCGACCAGCACCCGGGCGACGCCCAGCGGCATCCGGGTGTACGCGGCGATCTCCGCCAGCGACTGTGCCCGGCCCTCGCAGACCGTGGCGATGCGGTACTTGTCGTGCCCGGCGAAGCGGGCCTCGGCACACTGGGTGGGCGTGGCCGAGAGCACCGCCTCCAGGGCGATGTCCCGGCTCGGCTCGGTACGGCCCCGGGTGACCGCGTACGGGCGCACCAACGCCCCGCGTGGGTCCCGCCGTGGTTCCATCCGCCATCACCTCCTCCCGCCCGGAGCCCACCGGCACCGGATCGCCTGTCCTGGCCGGGCGCGAGCGCGCCCGGCGTCGTACGTCACGCCTACGAGCGCACCGCGTCGCGGGGCAGCGGCACCAGCGCGGCGCCCACCCGCTCGACGAGCAGCGCCATCTCGTAGCCGACCTGCCCGACGTCGCAGCTGCGCGCCGCGAGCACCGCCATCGACGACCCGTCGCTGATCGACATCAGGAACAGGTAACCGCTGTCCATCTCGATCACCGTCTGGAGCACGCCGCCCGCGCTGAACATCCGGGCGGCCCCCTCGGTCAGGCTCACCACGCCGGAGGTGATGGCGGCGAGCTGGTCCGCGCGGTCCCCCGGCAGGTCCCGCGAGGAAGCGAGCAGCAGCCCGTCCGCGGACACCGCCACCACGTGGGCGATGCCCGCCACGCTGTCGGCGAAGTTGGTGAGCAGCCAACCCATGTCCTGCATGGCAGCTGGCCTGTTCATCGGCGCGTCTCCTTGGTCGAGGTGCTGTTCTGGTCCGTACCGGCCGAGCGGCCGCGCTGCACCCCGCGGTGATAGGCGGAGAGCAGGCCGCGGACCTCGTCGGGGGTACGGCGGCTGCGGTCCCGCCCGCCCTTCGGCTCGATGCCGCCGGGGACGAGCTGGGCCTGGGGCACCCGCTTCGGCAGGCCGGAGCGGGTGGTGCCGCCGGTGGCCGGCTCGGCGGCCCGGGTGGCCCGGGTCCAGCCGTCGTCGGCCGCCGTCCGCCAGGCGTCCGGCTCCGCCGGTGGCGGGGCGGCGGGCTCCTGAGGCGGGGCGGTGGGGGTGGCCGGCGGCGCGGACGGCACCGCCGGCGGGGCGTACGACGGGGGTGGCGGCGGGACCGGCGGCTGCCCGGCGGCCGAGGGCACGGACGGGGTGCCGGCGGCGTTCGGGGAGCCGGGCACCCGGGTCGGCAGCGGCGGCCGACCGGCCTTTCCGACGACGTCGGCGGGCGGCTGGTCGAAGTTGGGCCGGGTGAAGATCGCGGTGGCGTCGTCGCCGTGGGACCGGAACCAGACCGCCTCCATCTCGCGGAATATCGGCGAGTCGGCCGGCCGGTCCGGGCGGGCCACCACCGGCGCGGCCGGTACCGGGGCGGGCGGCGGTGGCGCGGCCGGCGGGGTGTACGGC
>NZ_JBPQTL010000144.1:0-10534 GCF_051386295.1 Micromonospora sp. URMC 105
CACGACACCGCCGGGGGACGGCACCACGCGTGAAAGGGAAAGTCAAAGAAGAGGGATCTGTCCGGCGGCCACACACAAGGGCGGCGCTGCTCGGATGTCCAGGGGATGTAACCAACCCGGAAGGCACCGCATTCCACGAACCTCGACCCGGGGGCGGCTCAGATGGTGCCGGGGATGTAACCGACCCGGGAGAGTCCGCATTCCACGAGCCTCAACCCGGGGCCTGTTCGGCTGGTGCTGGGGGATACAACCGGGCTCGGGGGCGTGGCATTCCCGGAGGCTGCTCGACCGGGTGGTCGGACATGCAGCCCATCGGGCCGCGAGATCGCGAGCGACCTCACCTTTGGGTGCGTTTGTGGTCGTCATCGCGACATGAAATGCACCCAATCTTCCGCGCCACCCCGCCGCGGGGCGCAAAGAGCGCCGGAGGCCGCATGGTCGCCGAGCACTCCACCGCCTAAGAACCCGACAGCGAGGGTCAAACCGGCCATCGGGCGACCGCCCGCCGAACTCACCCCGGACGACCCGAAGGAATCGCAGGGCGCGGGCGCAGCCTCGATCGAGGGTTGGGGCCGGCAACCGCCCCAACGCCGGGTCGGCGGCGCACCGTGGCCGCGTGGCGTCCGGCCAGGCGGGGGAGTTCGCCGACCGCGCCGACCGGGCAGTGCTAGGCGTCGCGCAGCAGCGCGACCACACTGTCGCGGGCCGCGCGCACGGCGTCCCGGGACTGGTCGGTGTGGTCCAGCACGTCGAATCCGTGCTGTCCGTCCGGTACGTCGAGGACCCGCACCGACCGGCCGGCGACTGCCGCCGCGGCGGTGAACGCGTCGAACCCGGCCAGCAGCGGCGGCATGTCCCGACCGGCCCGCACCAGCAGGATCGGCAGGTCGCCGGCGGACGCGACGGCGTCGACCGGGCGGAACCGGGCGTCGACCTCCCAGCCGGGCAACGGCACCAGCAGCGGATAGGTGCCGACCAGCCCGCGCAGCCACGACGGCGCGTCGCGCAGCCAGTCGGCCATCAGCAGCCCGCCGCCGGAGAAGAACCAGAGCACCAGCCGGTCGGCGTCGACCCGGGCATCGGCACGGACCTGCGCGACGGCCGCCGCGACGTCCTCGGCCGCGCCCGGGAAGCCGGTCCGCTCGTCCACGCGGTAGCTGACGACGGCGGCGACCAGGCCCTGCTCGGCCACGAGGGCGCCGTAGCCCCGATAGAGCAGCCAGTCGCGCGGGTCGGGCATGCCGGGCGGCAGCGGGGCGCCGTGCACCAGCACGACGGCCGGCCGGGGCCCGTCACCCGCCGGCAGGTGCAGATCCACCCGGCCGTGCCGCTCGACGGGGGCGGCCGGCGGGGAGAGCACGAACGGCGTCTGGTCGAACGACGTGGCCATGCCGGGATGGTAGCCGGGAAACCGCTGCTCCGATGCCCCGTTCACCGTCCACAGGGGAGCCAGAGTGGGCGGGTCGGCGGGTGCTCTGCCACCATGTCGGTCATGGAGATCTGGGACAACCCGTCCTGCTCGAAGAGTGCCGGTGCACGCGCCGCGCTCGACGAGGCGCGGGTGCCGTACCGGCTGCGGGCGTACCTGGAGCAGCCGCCGAGCGCGGCCGAGCTGACCGAGGTGCTGGGCCGGCTGAACGCCCGCGCCTGGGACGTGTGCCGCACCGGGGAGCCTGCCGCCGTGGCGTCGGGCATGGCGGACTGGCCCCGGGACGACGCCACCGAGCCCCGCTGGATCGAGGCGATGGTGGCGCATCCGGAGCTCATCCAGCGGCCGATCCTGCTGCTCGACGACGGCAGCGCGCTGGTCGGTCGTACCCCCGAGGCGCTCGACGAGGCGCTGCGCCGCGCCGGCGGCTGACCCGCGACCGCCGGGTCAGGCCTGCTCGCCGGCCGGCGTGCCGTTCCCCGCGGCCTGCGCGTGCCGCTCGCGCAACCGGTCCCGGATCTCCTCCGGCGTGTACGACCGGCGGCGCCGCTCGGCGCGGGCGATGACCACCCCGGACGCCGCGACCCCGGCCAGGCCGGCCAGACCGAGTACCTTCCACCACCGCATCCGTTGCCGCATCGGCCTAGGGTAGACGCTCATGAGCATCAGCCTGGACGAGGCCGTCGATCTGACCCGTACCGGAGACGTGTGGGTGTTCCGCGGCCGGAGCGTGCCCGACCGGGCCATCCAGCTCACCACGAACAGCCCGGTCAACCACGTCGGCATGGCGGTGGTGCTGGACGACATGCCGCCCCTGATGTGGCACGCCGAGCTGGGACGGTCGCTGCCGGACATGTGGACCGGCAGCCACCAGCGCGGCGTGCAGCTGCACGACCTGCGCGACGCGGTCTGCGTCTGGGCCAACCGGTACGGGCAGCGCGCTTGGCTGCGCCAGCTCGACCCGCCGGCCGACGCCACGATGGAGCAGGCGGTGCTGCGCACCGTCGCCCGGCTCGACGGCACCCCCTTCCCCTCCACCGCCCAGCTCGCCTGGCGGTGGGCCCGGGGCCGGGTGCCGCAGGTCAGGCTGCCGCTGCCCGGGCGGCGGGACTCCTCCGCCGGGTCGGTGCGCGACCGGGCGCTGGAGACCGCGTACTGCGCCGAGGTGGTGGCGGTGACCTACGAGGCGATGGGGCTGCTGCCGGCCGGTCGCCGTCCGAACTGGTACGACCCGGGCCGGTTCTGGAGCGGCGACGACCTCGACCTGGCCGGGCAGGCCAAGCTCGGCGCCGAGATCGAGGTGCACATCCCGCCGCGCTGAGGTTTGCCGTCGTGCGGCGGCGGCAATTGGTGACGCCGTGAGAGCCTCCACCGATCTCGACACGCTGACCGACTTCTTCGACCGGTACGGCGTGGCGCTCACCGCCGGCGACGTACCCGCCCTCGCCGGCTGCTACGCCCTGCCCGGGCTGGTGGTCGCCGACACCTACAGCTTCTCGTTCAGCACCCTGGCCGCCGTCGCGCTCTCCTTCGTCGGCGCCGCCCCGGGCTACCAGGAGCAGGAGCTGATCGCGGCGAACGCCCTGATCGAGGACGTGCAGCCGGTCGCCGCGCTGCTGACCATGGTGGCCGTGCAGTGGGAGTTCCTGGACAGCCAGGGCCGAGCCGTGCCGGGCGAGCGGTACCGCTACCTGCTGCGCACCACCGAGGACGGTCCGGCGATCTGCACCGTCATCCGCGCCGGTTGACCGCCGCCGCCGTCGGCCACGGTGGTTCCGACCGTGCGTGGACGGCATCGGTGTGGACACCCGATCGGACCCGAACCGGCTTCACGTGACCAGCCGTTTTCCGGCCGCTGTCGGCCGGACGGGTCGTACCGGGCGGCCCCGCTGCTGTCCGCCGGCGGCGCTGGCTACGCTGGCGCGTCTGCTCGGACAAGGGAGACCTCATGTCAGACCGCTCGGCCCCGCGGCCGGAGGCGCGATCCGCACCCGCCGTACTGGCGTCGGTGCCGTGGATCGTCGTGCTGCTCGGGGTCGGTCTGCTCGCCGTCCTGCTGGTGTTCGCCCTGCTCTCTCTCCGCGGACCGGAGCATCCGGCGGCACCCGAGCCGGCGCCGCCGATGTACCTGCCGCGGATGCCCTCCGTGACGTCGTCCGCGACGGCGCCCGCCGACGCCCCGGTGGTCGCCGTGGACACCACTCCGTCGCGGACGGCCACCGCCACGCCGTCGCCGCGCGCCAGCATCCGCCGGCCCGCCGCGACGCCGAGCACCCGCGCGCCGGCCCCGGCCGGTTCCGGCCGGGTGAGCGCGCACTACCAGGCCACCTCCAGCGACCGCGACTCGTTCTCCGCCCAGTTGACGGTGCGCAACACCACCGGCGAGGCCCGGGAGTGGCGGGTCGAGCTGCTGTTCACCGGCAACGTCAAGTCGATCCGGGCGTCGTCGAGCTCGGGGTTGTCGGTGCGTACCCAGGGCAGCGGCTGGTTCGTGCTGAGCGGCACGAGTCCGCTGCCGGCGGGGGAGAGCGCTGTGGTGTCGTTGACGTTCGGCCGCAGTGGCAGCGGCGACCAGCCGGGCCAGTGCACCGTCAACGGGGCCGACTGCACCATCGGCTGAGCGCCGGTGCACTTCGTACGGTCGGGCGGATTCGTGATGGTCCTGGCACTGTCCGACATGGCCGATAATGGCTACGCTCTCCGGACCGCTCGGAGGAGGAAGCGTAATGTCCGGTACGCGTCGCCGCACGTCCCGGGGCGCCACCGCGCTCGCCTCGTCGCCGTGGGTCGTGGTGGCCACCGGGGTCGTGGTGATGGTGGTGCTGCTGGTCGTCGCGCTGGCCGCGTCCCGCAGCCGGGAGCCCGGGTCGGCCCGGCCGGCTGACCTGCCCGCCACCGTGGCGCTGCCGGAACTGCCGTCGCGTTCGCCGTCGCGGGCGGCGGCGGTCGCCGTGCCCGCTCCGGTCGTCCCGGGGCTGTCCCCGCGCCGCAGCGACCCACCGCCGGATGCGACGCCCAGCGCCGGCCCCGCCTCCTCCGCCGCAGGTGCGGGCGCGCAGCCCGGATCGGCCCCGTCGCCCCCGCCCCCGCCCGCGTCGCCGGTCACCGGGCGGTACCGGGTGACGGAGGCCTGGGGCGACGGCTTCATCGGCGAGGTGCTGGTCAGCAACGCCGCCACCGGTCGGCGCCCCTGGACGGTGCGGCTGGTGCCGCCGGCCGGCAGCCGTCTGGTCACCTCCTGGGTGGAGGGTGCGCCGCAGGGCAGCGGCCGGATGTCCGACGGCGTCTTCACGTACAGCAGCGGAGCGGACCTCGACGGCGGCGCGTCCGTGGCGCTGCGGTTCCACTTCGAACGCGCCGCTGGCAACACCCGGCCGAGCGGGTGCGCCGTCGACGGCAACCCCTGCACCGGGCTCTGATCCGCCCTCCAGGTCACCCTCCCGTACGGCCGCGATGACGGCTGGTTCCGCAAGACGGCTGCTTTGTTACGACTCGGTTTGCAAGGTATTGCAGAATGTTTCGGCAAGAGCTAGCGTGCGGGCGAATCAGCGACCAGAGGAAGGCCGTCGATGAAACCCCCGCCGATGTCTCGCAAGGCACTGCTCGCTTTGGTCTCCACCCTCACCCTCGCCCTCGTCGGAGCCCCGGTCGCCGTCCAGCAGCTCGGCGCGGACGCCACCGGCCGGACCCCCACCGTCGACGCCCTCGCGGCGGCCGGCGCCGCCCAGTGGGGCGCCGAGCCCTCGACCGAGGCTCTGCTCAAGGCGGGCGCCGGCACCGGGCGCGCCGAGCAGTTCTACTTCGTCCTGCCGGACCGGTTCGCCAACGGCGACCGGCGCAACGACTCCGGCGGGCTCACCGGCGACCGCCTCCGTACCGGCCTGGACCCGAAGGACAAGGGCTTCTACCACGGTGGCGACCTCAAGGGTGTCATCGACAAGCTCGACTACATCCAGGGCCTGGGCACCACCGCCATCTGGCTCGCCCCGATCTTCAAGAACCGTCCGGTGCAGGGCAGCGGCACGGACGTCTCGGCCGGCTACCACGGCTACTGGATCACCGACTTCACCCAGGTCGACCCGCACTTCGGCACCAACGAGGAGATGCGGAAGCTGGTCAAGCTCGCCCACCAGCGCGGCATCAAGGTCTACCTTGACGTCATCGTCAACCACACCGCCGACGTCATCAAGTACGCCGAGGACAAGTACGCGTACGTCGACAAGAAGACCTCGCCGTACACCGACGCGCAGGGGCGCGCCTTCGAGGACCGCAACTACGCCGACGGCACCCGGGACTTCCCGAAGGTGAACGCGGACGCGGGCCCGTACACCCCCACCTTCGCCAACGCGGCCGACGCGAAGGTCAAGGTGCCGGCCTGGCTGAACGACCCGACGATGTACCACAACCGGGGCGACTCGACCTTCGCCGGCGAGAACAGCGAGTACGGCGACTTCTTCGGCCTGGACGACCTGTGGACGGAGCGCCCCGAGGTGGTGCGCGGCCTGACCAAGGCCTACGGCGACTGGATCGCCGGCACCGGCGTCGACGGCTTCCGCCTCGACACCGTCAAGCACGTCAACCTCGGCTTCTGGCCGCAGTTCAGCCGGGGCATCAAGCAGGCGGCCGACGCCGCCGGCAAGAAGGACTTCTTCATGTTCGGCGAGGTCTACAGCGCCGACCAGGAGGTTGCCTCGACCTACGTGCGGCGCGGCGGGCTGCCGGCCACCCTGGACTTCTCCTTCCAGGAGGCCGCGCGCGGCTACACCGCCGCCGACGGCTCGGCCAAGGCCCTCGCCGACGTGTACGCCCGCGACGACCTGTACGCCGCCCGGGACACCGGCGCCAACCGGCTGACCACCTTCCTCGGCAACCACGACATGGGCCGGATCGGCTCGTTCATCGCGGCCGCTGGTGGCGACGACGCCACCCAACTGCGCCGTGACCAGCTCGCCCACCAGCTGATGTTCCTCACCCGGGGCCAGCCGGTCGTGTACTCCGGCGACGAGCAGGGCTTCACCGGCCCCGGCGGGGACAAGGACGCCCGCCAGGACATGTTCGCCACCAAGGTGGCGGAGTACCTCGACGACGACCTGATCGGCACCGCCCGCACCCACGCCGGCGACCAGTACGACACCACGCACCCGCTCTACCGCACCATCGCGGAGCTGGGCCGGCTGCGCCAGGCCCACCCAGCGCTGCGCGACGGCGTCCAGGTCACCCGGTACGCGGCCGACGGCCCCGGCGTCTTCGCCTTCTCCCGGATCGCCCCGGCCGACCGCACCGAGTACGTGGTGGCCGTGAACAACGCCGCCACCGCGCAGACCGTCTCCGTCGACACCTGGTCGGCCGGCACCGCCTTCACCGGCATCTACGGCGGCGCGGCCGCCTCGACCGCCGGGGCGGACGGCAAGCTCAGCCTGACCGTGCCGCCGATGGCCGCCGTGGTCCTCAAGGCCGGTCGAGCCGTCCCGCAGGCCACCGCCGCGCCGAGCGTCACCATCACCGCGCCCGGCGCCGACCCGGTCGCCACCCGGGCCGCCGTCACCGCGCAGGTCACCGGCGACCCGCTGGCCACCGTCACCTTCGCCGCCCGGGTACCCGGTGGCAGGTGGACGCTGCTGGGCAGCGCGCACGCTGCCCCGTACACCGTCCACCACGACCTGACCGGGCTGCCCGGCGGGACGAAGGTCGAGTACAAGGCGGTCGTCCGCGACGGCAAGGGGCGTACCGCCGCCACCCGCTCCACCGGCGTGGTGGGCACCCCGGCGCAGAGCGCGGCCCGGGACTGGGCGGTCGTGCACTACCAGCGCCCCGCCGGCGGGTACGACGACTGGGGCCTCTACGCCTGGGGCGACATCGACCCGGCGTACGCCACCGAGTGGCCCAAGGGTCAGCCGTTCGCCGGTGAGGACTCCTACGGGCGGTTCGCCTGGGTCAAGCTGAAGCCGGGGGCCAAGTCGGTCGGCTTCCTGGTGGTCGACAAGAACGGCAACAAGGACGTCGCCAACGACCGCACCATCGACGTGACGCAGACCGGCGAGGTCTGGGTCAAGCAGGGCGACCCGACCCTCTACCCGACCCGGCAGGCCGCCACCGGCGAGCCCGACCCGGCGGTCGACCAGGGCACCGCGCTCATCCACTGGCGCAAGGCCGACAACGACTACGCCGGCTGGGGCCTGCACCTCTGGGACGGCGCCGCCAACCCGACCGACTGGGCCAACCCGCTGCAGCCGGAGAAGATCGACGCCTTCGGCGCGGTCTTCCGGGTGCCGCTGACCGCGGGCGCGACCGGGCTCAGCTACATCATCCACAAGGGCGACACCAAGGATCAGCCCGACGACCAGCGGCTGGACTTCGCCAGCGCCGGACGTGAGGTCTGGCTGCTCGCCGGGGTCAAGGGCCGGCTCCTGCCGCCCAGCTCCTCCGGCCCGGCCCGGGACCTCGACATCACCAAGCAGAAGGCGCACTGGATCGACCGGTCCACCGTCGCCTGGTCGACCGGCCCGACCGACGGCAAGCAGTACGCCCTGGTGGCCGCCCCGGCCGGCGGGCTGAGCATCGCCGACGGCGAGCTGGCCGGGACGTACACCTCACTGCCGCTGCGGGCGCAGCGCAACGGGCTCACCGAGGCCCAGCGCGCGGCCTTCCCGCACCTGTGGTCCTACCGCACGTTCAGCCTGGACCGGGCCGACCTGGCCAAGGTCCCGGCGGCGCTGCGCGGGCAACTGGTGGTGACCGAGCGGGACGCCAAGGGCGCGCTGCTCGGGGCGACCGGCGTGCAGATCCCCGGTGTGCTCGACGACGTCTACGCCCGGGCCACCGACGCGAAGCTGGGCGCCACCTTCGCCGGCCGGGTGCCCACCCTCGCCGTCTGGGCGCCCACCGCCCGGACGGTGTCGTTGCAGCTCTTCGACTCGCCGACGGCCGCACCGCGGATCGTGGCGATGAGCCGCAACGACCGCACCGGCGTCTGGTCGGTGCGCGGCACCAAGGCGTGGGCCGGGAAGTACTACCGCTATCAGGTCGAAGCCTGGCAGCCGGCGACGCAGAAGGTGGTCACCGCCTCGGTGACCGACCCCTACTCGGTGGCGCTCGCGCCGGACTCGACGCACAGCCAGATCGTCGACCTGTCCGACCCGGCGCTGGCCCCGTCCGGCTGGGCGAAGCTGCGCAAGCCGCCGGCGGTGCCGGCGTCGAAGGCGCAGATCTCCGAGCTGTCCGTGCGGGACTTCTCGATGGCCGACGGCACGGTGGCACCGGAGAAGCGGGGCACCTACCTCGCCTTCACCGACCCGAACACGGCCGGCATGAAGCACCTCAAGGCGCTCGGCGACGCCGGAGTCAACTACCTGCACCTGCTGCCGGCGTTCGACTTCGCCACCATCCCCGAGAAGCGGGCCGATCAGCAGCAGCCCGACTGCGACCTGGCGAAGCTGCCGCCGGACTCCGACCAGCAGCAGGCGTGCGTGGCGAAGGTCGCGGAAAGGGACGGCTACAACTGGGGGTACGACCCGCTGCACTACACCGTGCCGGAGGGCGGCTACGCCGTCGACCCGGCCGGGGCGAAGCGGACCACCGAGTTCCGGCAGATGGTCGCCGGGGTCAACGGGGCCGGGCTGCGCGTGGTGATGGACGTGGTCTACAACCACACCTCGGCCTCCGGGGCGGACCCGAAGTCGGTGCTCGACCAGGTGGTGCCGGGGTACTACCACCGGCTGCTGGAGGACGGCAGCGTCGCCAACTCGACCTGCTGCGCCAACACCGCCCCCGAGCACGCCATGATGGGCAAGCTGGTGGTGGACTCCCTGGTCACCTGGGCCAAGGCGTACAAGGTGGACGGCTTCCGCTTCGACCTGATGGGTCACCACCCGAAGGCGAACATCCTGGCCGTGCGGGCCGCGCTCGACCAGCTCACCCCGGCTCGCGACGGCGTGGACGGCAGGAAGATCCTGCTCTACGGCGAGGGCTGGAACTTCGGCGAGGTCGCCAACGACGCCCGGTTCGTGCAGGCCACCCAGGCCAACATGGCCGGAACCGGCATCGGCACCTTCAACGACCGGCTCCGCGACGCGGTGCGCGGCGGCGGCCCCTTCGACGGCAACCCCCGCGTCCAGGGCTTCGCCTCCGGTCTCTACACCGACCCCAACGGCGACACCGTGAACGGGACGGCGGCCGAGCAGAAGGCGCGGCTGCTGCGCCACCACGACCTGATCAAGGTGGGTCTCGCCGGCAACCTGCGGGGCTACCGGTTCACCGACTCGTCGGGCCGGCAGGTCACCGGCGCCCAGGTGGACTACAACGGCTCGCCGGCCGGCTACACCGCCGCGCCGGGAGAGGCCGTCACCTACGTCGACGCGCACGACAACGAGATCCTGTACGACGCGCTGGCGTACAAGCTGCCGCAGGGCACCTCCGTGACGGACCGGGCGCGGATGCAGGTGCTGGCGTTGGCGACCACCACCTTCGGACAGGGGGCGGGCTTCGTCACCACCGGCTCCGAGCGGCTGCGCTCGAAGTCGCTGGACCGCAACTCGTACAACTCGGGTGACTGGTTCAACCAGATCCGGTGGGACTGCGCGCAGGGCAACGGGTTCGGCGCCGGCCTCCCGCCGGAGCAGGACAACAAGGACAAGTGGCCGTACGCGAAGCCGCTGCTGGCCGACCCGAAGCTGGTGCCGGACTGCGCCGCGATCAACCTGGCCGACGCCCGGTACGCGGAGCTGCTGCGGATCCGGGAGTCCTCGCCGGTGTTCGGGCTGGCCACCGCCGGTCAGGTGCAGCGGCGGGTCGCCTTCCCGCTCTCGGGCGAGAACGAGACGCCGGGCGTGCTGACCATGACCCTGGACGCCCGCGGGCTGGACGGGAAGTGGCGGTCGCTGACGGTGGTCTTCAACGCCACCCCGGAGGCGGCCCGGCAGCAGGTGACCGCCCTGCGCGGGGCGGACGTGTCGCTGCACCCGGTGCTGCGGGAGTCCGCCGACCCGGTGCTGCGGACGTCCTCGTTCGACCGGGCGACCGGCACGTTCACCGTGCCGGCCCGCAGCGTGGCGGTCTTCGTCCAGCGCTGACCCGACGAGGGTCCGGCCCCCTGCCACGAAGTGGCAG
>NZ_JBPQTL010000145.1:0-10294 GCF_051386295.1 Micromonospora sp. URMC 105
ACCGCGACCCGGGGGCGGTCAGGCGGGGGCGCGAAGGGGGTCAGGCGGGGGTGCGGGGGTCGCGGTCTAGTTCGGCCTCGGCGTCGGCCAGTGCGTCGGCGTCGATCTGCTCGGCGAACTCGGCGGCCTCGGCGCTCTGCGCGGCGAGGGCGTCCTTCACCGCGCGGATCGCCACGCCCGGCGGGTAACCCTTGCGGGCGAGCATCCCGACCAGCCGGCGGAACACCGCGTCCGGTTCCCCTCGGGCGGTGCGCAGCTTCCGTTCCACCAGGGCGCGGGCGGTCTCCGCCTCGGTCTCCTCGTCCAGCTCGCCGAGCGCCTCGCTGGCCACGTCGCCGTCCACGCCGCGCTGGCGCAGCTCGTTGGCGAGCGCCCGGCGGGCCAGCCCCCGGCCGGTGTGCCGGCTGGAGACCCAGGCCCGGGCGAAGGCGGCGTCGTCGATGATGCCGACCTCGTCGTACCGGTCGAGCACGTCGGCCGAGACCTCGTCGGAGATGCCCCGCTTGGCCAGCGCCCCGGCCAGCTCGGCCCGGGTACGCGGGCGGACCGCGAGCTGCCGCAGGCAGATCTCCCGGGCCACCTCGGCCTCGTCGCGCGGTGGGGTCGGCGGTGCATCCGGATCGGTCTCGTCGGACCGGCCACGACGGCCCCGCCGGGGCCGGGGCGCGGTGTCGTCACCCGCCCGGGGCGGACTGGCATCCCAGCCCCGCCCCGTGCGGGCGCGTCGTCCTGCCACCGGTCAGCGGCCGATCAGAAGTCGACCGGCGGCAGCTCCGGGCCACCGGCGGCGTCGCCCGCGCCGACCCCGACGCCGAGCTTCTCCAGGATCTTCTTCTCGATCTCGGCGGCGACGTCCGGGTTCTCCTTGAGGAACTCGCGGGCCTTCTCCTTGCCCTGGCCCAGCTGGTCACCGTCGTAGGTGTACCAGGCGCCGGACTTGCGGATGATCGCCTGCTCCACGCCGACGTCGATCAGCGAGCCCTCGCGGGAGATGCCCTTGCCGTACATGATGTCGAACTCGGCCTGCTTGAACGGCGCGGCGACCTTGTTCTTCACGACCTTGACCCGGGTCCGGTTACCGACCACGTCGGTGCCGTCCTTCAGGCTCTCGATGCGGCGCACGTCGAGCCGGACCGAGGCGTAGAACTTCAGCGCCCGGCCACCGGTGGTGGTCTCCGGGCTGCCGAACATCACGCCGATCTTCTCGCGGAGCTGGTTGATGAAGATCGCGGTGGTGCCGGTGTTGTTGAGCACACCGGTGATCTTCCGCAGCGCCTGGCTCATCAGCCGGGCCTGCAGACCCACGTGGCTGTCGCCCATCTCACCCTCGATCTCCGCGCGCGGCACCAGGGCCGCCACCGAGTCGATCACGATGATGTCGATCGCGCCGGAGCGCACCAGCATGTCGGCGATCTCCAGCGCCTGCTCGCCGGTGTCCGGCTGGGAGACCAGCAGGGCGTCGGTGTCGACGCCGAGGGCCTTCGCGTACTCCGGGTCGAGCGCGTGCTCGGCGTCGACGAAGGCGGCGATGCCGCCGGCCCGCTGGGCGTTGGCCACCGCGTGCAGGGCGACCGTGGTCTTTCCGCTGGACTCGGGACCGTAGATCTCGACGACCCGGCCGCGGGGCAGACCGCCCACGCCGAGCGCCACGTCGAGCGCGATCGAGCCGGTGGGGATCACCGAGGTCTGGATGACCGGCCGCTCCCCCAGCCGCATCACCGAACCCTTGCCGAACTGCTTGTCGATCTGAGCGAGAGCGAGGTCTAGTGCCTTCTCCCGATCGGGCCCTGCGGCCATGTTTGCCACCCCTGCCTTCGCCGGCGTCTTTCCTGAGCTTCGCGTCACGCGGGACACGCTAGGCGCTGGGTCCGACAGAAAACCAGCCGACGGGCCGTGAGCTGTGGACGAGCACCCCGCTGTGGACAATAGCCGAACAGGTGTACGAGTCGGCAAGCGACACGCGGAAGTGACGAAAGCGCCGCTCAGCGTAGCCGGGCGGGCACCCGGTCGGGGTAGGCGGCGACGACGGCCCGCCACACCATGTGGGTCTGCTCACCCGAGGCGAGCGCCTGCTCGATGGTCCGCCCGCCCAACTGGGACAAGACCTGGTCGCGGGCGATGCTGGCCGCGTAGCCCGGCCCGAAGGCCTCCTCCAACCGGGCCCAGAAGTCGGTCAGCCGCACGTGATCAGTCCTCCTCGTCCGGTGCCCCCACCGGCACCGGACGCAACGCTAGCGCCACCAGGGGCACCACCGCGATCGCCGCCAGCAGGGTCAGCACCGGATAACCCGCCGCCCGCATGACAAACCCGCTCAGGGCGGCGGCACCGGCGCCCGCCAGCCCCATCGTCAGGTCGGAGAAGCCCTGCACGCTCGGCCGGACCGCCGCCGGCACCGACTCCGACAGCAGGGTGGAGCCGGCCACCATGGTGCCGGACCAGCCCAGCCCGAGCAGGGCCAGGCCGACCGAGAGCAGGGGGGTGTCGTGCCCGGCGGTGCCGGCGACCGCGCACGCGGCCAGCAGCAGCCCGACGCCGCCGAGGACCACCGCCCGCCGCCCCAGCCGGTCGGTGAGCCAGCCGACCACCGGGCTGAGCGCGTACATGCCGGCGATGTGCACGCTCAGCACGATGCCGACCACCCGCAGCACGTCGGCGTCGCCGTGCGACTCGCCGAGGCGTACCGGTGTCATCGACATCACCGCGACCATCACCACGTGCCCGACCGCGACCGCCGCGATGCCGAGCCGGGCCGCCGGGCGGGCGCGTACCACCTGCCAGGCCGCGCGCATCCCCGCACCGCGCCGGGCGGTCCGGGCCGGCGCGGCGACGGCCTCGGCCGGCGGGGTGACGTCCGGCACGGCGGCCGCGACCGGGGTGTCGGCCGCCGCCAGCCGGCGCGCGGTGAGCAGCGGGTCGGGCCGCAGCAGCACCGCGAGTACGACGGCGGCGAGCACGAACGCGGCGGCGCTGAACGCGAACGGGCCGGCCAGCGCCGGCAGCCCCCACCCGCTGGTGGTGCGGTCGGCGAGCGCGGCGAAGTTCGGCGCGGTCACCGCGCCGATGGTGGTGGCCCAGACGATCAGCGAGAGCTGCCGGCCCCGGCGGGCCGGCTCGGCAAGGTCCACCGCGGCGTAGCGGGCCTGCAGGTTCGCCGCGGTGCCGCCGCCGAAGAGCAGCATGCCGAGGAAGAGCAGCGGCACGGAGCGGCTGACCGTGGCGAGCACCACCAGCACCGCGCCGAGGGCGCCGGCCAGGTAGGCGAAGGCCAGCCCGGGTCGCCGGCCGCGCCCGTTCATGATCCGGGTGACCGGGACGGCGAGCAGCGCCCCGCCGACCACAGCGGCGCTCTGCGCCAGGCCGGCGACGGCGGTGCCGGCCACCCGGGCGGCGAGCAGCGCCCCGACGGAGATGCCGATGGTGACGCCGATCCCGCCGATGATCTGCGTACCGAAGAGCAGGCGCAGGGTCCGCCGCTGGATCGGCGCGACGTCGGGCCGGTTACGGGCCGGTGCGGTCAGGTCGGTGGCCATGCCGGCCTCCTCGGTAAGGGGTCAGGCGCCGCCCCATCCTTGCAAACCGACCCCGGCCGAGGGCACCCGGTTTCGCTACAGGCCGAGCCCCCGCCCGATGATCTCCTTCATGATCTCGGTGGTGCCGCCGTAGATGGTCTGCACCCGCCCGTCCAGCCAGGCCTTCGCCACCGGGTACTCCAGCATGAACCCGTAGCCGCCGTGCAGCTGTACGCAGCGGTCGGCGACCTTGTTCTGCAGCTCGGTGGTCCACCACTTGGCCTTCGCGGCGTCGGTGACCGAGAGCCGGCCGGCGTTGAACTCGGCCACGCAGTGGTTGACGAAGGTACGCGCGATGGTGATCTCGGTGTCCAGCTCCGCCAGCAGGAACCGGTTGTGCTGGAACCGCCCGATCGGCCGGCCGAACGCCTCGCGGGAGCGGGCGTAATCGAGGGTGAGCGCGAGCAGCTTCTCCGCCGCGGCCACCGCCGCGACGGCGATGCTGAGCCGCTCCCGGGGCAGGTTCGCCATCAGGTGGTAGAAGCCGTGGTTCTCGGTGCCGATCAGGTGGTCCGCCGGCACCCGGCAGTCGTCGAAGAACAGCTCTGCGGTGTCGTTGGCCTTGAGGCCCACCTTCGCCAGCCGCCGGCCACGGGTGAAGCCGGGCGTGCCGCTCTCCACCGCCACCAGGCTGACCCCGTGCGCGCCCTGGTCCGGCGCGGTGCGGACCACCACGATCACCAGGTCGGCCATCTCCCCGT
Source organism: Micromonospora sp. URMC 105 (assembly GCF_051386295.1). Classification (NCBI taxonomy): domain Bacteria; kingdom Bacillati; phylum Actinomycetota; class Actinomycetes; order Micromonosporales; family Micromonosporaceae; genus Micromonospora; species Micromonospora sp. URMC 105. The sequence goes on from NZ_JBPQTL010000145.1 coordinate 4,272, forward strand.
TGGTGATGAACGTCTTCTGCCCGTTGAGCACCCACTCGTCGCCGTCGCGGACCGCGCTGGTGCGGATTCCCGCCAGGTCGCTGCCCGCGCCCGGCTCGCTCATCGCGATCGCGGTGACCAGGTCGCCGGAGCAGAACCGGGGCAGCCAGCGCTTGCGCTGCTCGTCGCTGGTCAGTTCGGTCAGGTACGGCGCCACCACGTCGTTGTGCAGCCCGAAGCCGAGACCCGAGCAGCCTGACGCGACAATCTCCTCGTCCAGCACCGCGTTGAACCGGAAGTCCTGCTGCCCCCCGCCGCCGTGGTCGGTGTCGACGTCCATGCCGAGCAGCCCGGCCGCGCCGGCCTTGCGCCACACCTCGCGGTCGACGATGCCGTCGGCCTCCCACTGGGCGTGGTACGGCACCGCCTCGCGCGCCAGGAACTCCCGGCACAGGTCGCGGAACTCCTCGTGGACCGGTTCGTAGAGATGCTGCTCCATGGCGGCCAGTGTGGCACCGCTCACCCGCCCTGCCCAGAGGCGAGGCCCGTTCGCAGCCGCCGGCCCCGGCCGGGGTGCGGTTTATCGGAGCGACACCGGCGGGCCGGGCAGCTACCGTGCCGGGCATGACGGACGCGCAGGCGTTGGTGCAGCGGTTCAACGCGGCCTGGGTACGCGGCGGTCTCCGCCTGCCTCGCCGACGACGTGACGTACCGCCCGAGCGCCTGGGACGGTCCGGCGACCACGCTGCGGGGGCGCGAGGCTGTGACCGCGGCCTTCGCCGACCAGCTCGGACCCGGTGAGGGTCCGGCGCTCGGCCCGGTCTGGGCGGCCGGCGAGCGGGTGGTCTGCGAGTGGGCGTGGGCGCCGGCCGAGGACGGCACGGTGCTGCGCGGCCTGGACGTCTACCGGGTCCGCGACGGCCGGATCGCCGCCAAGGACGTGTACGGCAAGATCACCGTCGAGGACTGACGACGGCCCCTACCCGGCCAGCGCGCGGGCGCCGACGGTCAGGTCCTGCACCAGCCCCGCGTACGCGGCGTCCTGGTCGTCGGCGCGCAGCACGGCGGACGGGTGGATGGTGGCCAGCAGCTGCGCGGCCGGGGCGTCGGCGACCTTCCCGGCGCTGTCCACCGGGACCCGGGTGAAGTCCTCCGGGCGCTGGGCGGAGGCCGGCCACGGCAGCAGTTCGCCCCGTTGCCGGGTAACCCGGAACGACGGGCCGAGCAGGGCCTTGGCGGCCGTCGCGCCGAGCACCACCACCAGCTCCGGGCGCAGCCGGGAGAACTCGGCGACCAGCCACGGCCGGCAGGCGGTGATGTGCACCCGGTCCGGCGTCTGGTGGATGCGCCGCTTCCCGCGCAGCTCGAAGCGGAAGTGCTTGACGGCGTTCGTGAGGTAGATGTGCCCGGGGTCGAGGCCGGCGTCGTCGACCGCCCGGCGCAGCAGCCGCCCGGCGGGACCGACGAAGGGCAGTCCTTTCTGGTCCTCCATGTCGCCGGGCTGCTCGCCGACCAGGACCACCCGGGCGCGCTCGTCGCCCCGGCCGAAGACCGTCTGCGAGGCGTCGCGGTAGAGCTCGCAGCCCCGGCAGCCGGTAGCCGCGGCGCGCAGCTCGTCGAGCGTGTCGGCCTGGGGAGGGATGAACTGCTGCGCACCCGGCGCCGCGTCGGTCTCGGCCATGGCGACCTTTATATACCGGATTTCCGGCCACCGCCGGGTGTGGCGGCCCGCGTCGGGCGGGACGTGTGGCGGACGGGCCGCCTCAGGCGGTGAACCCGCCCGACCGGGCCGGCCGGAGCGCCCGCGTCACCGCGTCGGCGAAGGGCACGAGGTCGGTGTCGTCGAGCGCGCCGACGGTGATCCGGATTCCGGGCTCGGCGGCGATCCGGTAGAGCGCGCCGGGCGCCACCGACCACCCGGCGTCGCGCAGGGCGGTGACCACGCTGGTCTCGTCCGGCACCGGCAGCCAGACGTTGATGCCGCTGCGGCCCTGCGCGGTCAGGCCCCGGGCGGCGAGCGCCGCCAGCAGCCCGGTGCGCCGCCGCTCGTACTCCTCGGCGGAGCGGTGGACCAGCTGGGTGGTCGCCGGGTCGCGCCAGAGCGACAGCACGAGCCGTTGCAGCACGGTGGAGACCCAGCCCGCGCCGACCCGGGCCCGGCCGGCGACCCGGGCCACGGTGGCCTCGTCGCCGGCCAGCACCGCCAGCCGCAGGTCGGGACCGAACGGCTTGCTCGCCGACCGGACGAAGGCCCACGCCGGGGTCGCTCCGGCGAGCGGGTGCAGCGGCACCCGCGCCAGCTCGGCGGCGTGGTCGTCCTCGATCAGCAGCAGGTCCCGGCGGCCGGCGAGCAGCTCCCGCAGGGCGCCGGCCCGGGCGGCGGAGACGGCGGCGCCGGTCGGGTTCTGCGCGCGACTGGTCACCACCAGCGCCCGCGCGCCCAGGGTCAGGGCGTCGCGCACGCCGGCCTCGGTGGGCCCGTCGTCGTCCACGGGTACGCCGATCGGCCGCAGCCCGAGCGCGGCGACCAGGTCGAGCAGGTTGGCCCAGCCCGGGTCCTCGACCGCCACCGCGTCGCCCGGGCGCAGGTGGGCGGCGAGCAGCCGCTCGATGCCGTCCAGCGCGCCGCCGGTCACGGTGATCTCCTCGGCCGGTACGCCGTCGGCGGCGAGCCGGTCCCGGGCCGCCTCGGCGAGCCCAGGGAGCACCGCGGTCGAGGCGTACCCGGCGGGTGGGCCGATCTCGGCGGCGAGCGCGGCCAGGTGCGGGCCGAGCGGCGGCAGCAGCCGGGGGTCGGGCTGCCCCTGGGAGAGGTCGCGGGTGCCCGGGGCGGGCGGCGGGTGCAGCGCGGCCCGGCGGCCGGCGACCGGAGGCCGGGGGCGGACCCGGGTGCCGTGCCGGCCCGCGGTGACCACCAGGCCGCGCCGGCGCAGCTCCTGGTAGGCCCGGGCGACGGTGGCCGGGCTGACGCCCAGCTCGGCGGCGAGCACCCGGACGGCGGGCAGCACCGTGCCCGGCGCCAGCGCGTCGGCGCGGATGCCGCTCTCGACGCTGGCCGAAATCGCGGCCGACGTGGAGCCGGTGATCTGATAACGTACTGGCACGGTTGAGAGATTGTACTAGAACAAAGGTGGGCTGTCGCATGTACACCCCGACCCCGCGCACCACCGCCACCCGCTCCCGGGACCGGATGAGCTACGACCGGGCCGCCACGCACGCGGTGCTCGACGAGGCGTACCACTGCGTGCTCGGGTTCGTCGTGGACGGCGAGCCCCGGCTGCTGCCCACCCTGCACGTGCGCATCGGCGACACCCTCTACCTGCACGGCTCCACCGGCAGCCGGCCGCTGCTCGCCGCCCGCGGCGACGCCGGGCTGCGGATCTGCGTCACCGTCACCCTGCTCGACGGACTGGTCTACGCCCGCTCACAGTTCGACCACAGCGCCAACTACCGGTCGGTGGTCGCGCACGGCACCGCCCACCTGGTCACCGACGACGCCGAGAAGCTGCGGATGCTGACCGCGCTGGTGGAGAAGGTCGGCGCCGGGCGCAGCGCGGACAGCCGCCCGCCGAGCCGCCGCGAGCTGGCCGAGACCGCCGTGCTGGCGCTGCCGCTGCGCGAGGTGTCACTGCGCTCCCGCACCGGCGGGGTCCGCGACGACCCGGCCGACGCCGACCTGCCGCACTGGGCCGGGGTGGTGCCGCTGCGGCTCACCGCCGGGCTGCCCGAGCCGGACGCGGGGGTGACCGCGCCGGTGCCGGCGTACCTGCGCCCGGCCGCCTCACCGTGGCACGAGGCGGCGACCCTGCGGGGCGAGCACGTGCTGCTGGAGCCGCTGGACCTGGCCCACGCCGACGAGCTCTTCACCGCCACCGCCGAGCCCGAGGTCTGGGCCCACCTGACCCACCGGCTGCCCACCGACCCGGCCACCATGCGGGAGATCGTGGCCGGGGCGCTGGCCGCCGGGCACCGGGGTGAGCGGGTGGCCTGGGTGCAGCGCTGCGCGCGCACGGGGGCGGTGGTCGGCAGCACCTCGTACTACGACATCGACCCCGAGCGCCGGGCGGTCGCCATCGGCCACACCTGGCTGGGCCGGCCCTGGTGGCGCAGCGGGATCAACACCGAGGCCAAGCTGCTGCTGCTCGGCCGCGCGTTCGACCAGCTCGGCGCGGTCCGGGTGGCCTGGCACACCGACATCCGCAACACCCGCTCGCAGGCGGCGATCGCGCGCCTGGGCGCCACCCGCGAGGGCGTGCTGCGGATGCACCGACAGCGCCCGGACGGCTCCTGGCGGGACACCGTGCAGTACGCGATGACCGTCGACGAGTGGCAAGGAGCACAGGCCAGGCTGCGGGAAAGGCTTCGCCGTACGGCACCTGTGGCGTGATGATGGCGGGCGTGCTGGGCATCACCGACATCTGGACGTACGTACTGGGGACCGTGGCGATCATCCTGCTGCCGGGGCCCAACTCGCTCTTCGTGCTCTCCACCGCCGCCAAGCGCGGGGTGGGGGCCGGTTACCGGGCGGCGGGCGGGGTGTTCGTCGGCGACGGGGTGCTGATGTTCCTCTCCGCCGCCGGGGTGGCGTCGCTGCTCAAGGCGTACCCGCCGCTCTTCCTGGTGATCAAGTACGCGGGTGCGGCGTACCTCGGGTACGTCGGGGTGACCATGCTGCGCGGCGCCTGGCGGCGCTGGCGCGTCCGCAACGACCCCGCGACCCCGCGCCTGATCGACGCCGCGGAGCCGGCGGCGATGCGCAGCCCGTTCCGTAAGGCGCTGGTGATCAGCCTGCTGAACCCGAAGGCGATCCTCTTCTTCATCTCGTTCTTCATCCAGTTCGTCGACCCCGGGTACGCCTGGCCGGCGCTGTCGTTCCTGCTGCTCGGGCTGATCGCCCAGGTCACCAGCGCGCTCTACCTGACCGCGCTGATCTTCGCGGGCACCTTCCTGGCGGCGCAGTTCCGGCGTCGCCGGCGGCTGGCCGCGAGTGCCACCACCGGCGTCGGGGTGCTCTTCCTCGGCTTCAGCCTCAAGCTCGCCACCGCCTCGGTCTGACCCCGGCGGAGTGCGCCCGGCGCGGAGCCGGGCCGCCGGCCGGGACCGTTCAGGTGCCGTCGCCCCCGCCCCCGCCGCCGCCGATGCCGCCGCCCCCGGCGGTGCCGCCCAGGCCGTAGCCGGGCGCGACCGGCGCGTCGGGATGGCGGCTGACGTGCGCGGACTCGGTGATCCGGGCCGACCAGTGGGCGTTCGAGGCGGCCGCCGCGTGCCGGTTGATCGCCTCGCGCAGCCAGCCGTCGACGGTGGCGACCCAGTCCCGCTGCTCCATCCCGGCGTGCCAGATCCGGAACCGGCTGATGCTCTGGTGGCTGATGCCGGTCAGGGAGAGCCGCCGGTCCAGCCAGATGAGCACCTCCAGGCCGGCCGAGTTGGTCACGAAGATCACCTCCAGCTCGGTGATCGGGCCGGCGTAGAGCGGCCCCACCCAGTAGCCGAGCCGCTGGTGCACGGGGAGGGTCTGCGCCACCCCGGGAAGCCGGCCCTGCACCAGACCGGCCTGGCGCATCGCGAAGCCGAGGGTCTCCAGCGCGGCCAGGATGTGCTGCTGGATCGGCAGCGGATGGACGAACACCGGCACCATCGCGCCCTGGTCCAAATCCGGGTCGAGGGAGACCTCGGTGCGCAGGCCGGTACGCAGGCTGATCAGCGGCACCCCGCCGAAGATGGTCACCGGGGTCTCCCAGGGCAGCGGCAGGGCGAAGTCGACGGCCCGCCGCCGTCCGGCCGGCACCACGAAGCGCCCGGCGATCGGCACCTGGTGGTACTGCACCAGGCGACGCGGACTGCGCGGATCGTCCGGTTCGGCGGTGGCCACCAGCCCCAGCCGGATGTGCCGGACCGGTACGTCCTCCGACCCGGCGGCGAGCGTCACCCGCCCCGGCAGGCGCAGCCCCGGACGGGTGCTCGGATTCGTCAGGGTGGTGCTCACCGACAGCCCCGGCCACCCGGACTCCCGCGCCACCCCGGTAACCCGCATCCCCACGCCC
>NZ_JBPQTL010000146.1:0-10134 GCF_051386295.1 Micromonospora sp. URMC 105
CTGACTGGGGCCACGGTGGCGGTGCCGGGCGACCGCACCACCGCGTACCTGCTCTTCCGGCTCTGGTCGGCCGAGCGCCCCGCCGCAGGGCAGCAGGTGGTAGTCCTCCAGCAGCCAGGGCAGCGCCGCGTAGCTCACCTTCACCAGGTCGAACGCGCCCCGCTCGGCGGCCGTGTTGGTCACGTCCACGTCCGCGTAGGTCACCTCGACCGGCGGCGCGCCGGGCACCCGCCCGTGCACCAGGGCGTGGAAGACGAACGTGTCGTTGGGGCAGGGCGAGATCGCCAGGGAGAGCGCCACGCTCCCACGGTAGCCCCGCGCCCGCGCCCCACTCCATCCCGCCCATTCCCTGTGACCCCGCCCGCCGCCGTCCGCCGTCCGCCGTCCACCGCCGTCCGCAGCCCGCCGCCGTCCGCCTTTTGACGCCGCCTGCCGAGGCCCCGGACGTCCCGGTGTCGCAACCCGCCGGTCTTCGTTGCGGCCGAGGGCATGAGGGGTGAGTGTGTCGCTAGCGACTTGATGACGTGGATGGATCAGCGGTACCACGGTCCGGAGCATGCACAGCGTCGGTGCCGGGCACCGGGTCTGCCCTGGATGGTAAATGGATCATGAGGAGTCGCCTCGCTGCACGGCGTGAGGGGACGCCCTCGATGCCGGCGGTGATCGAGCCGCGACTGCGATGGCGGAGACAGCTGCTTCCTGCCGGCTCAGCGAACCGCACGTGGCGTTGCCATGCCGATTCCTGCCAGCCGGCACAGTCAGCTGCACGTGGCGTTTGCCATGCCGTTCCTGCCAGCCGGCACAGTCAGCTGCACGTGGCGTTGCCATGCCGGGCGTCAGCGGGCGCTCCAGCGCGCGCCTTGTGGTTCGGTGTCGGTGACTCATCCATGCCATCAGGTCGCTAGCGCCTCACTCGAGCCCCTTGTCCCCAGCTCCGAGCGTTGTCCACAGGGTTTTCCACAGGTTGGGGCCGACTGTTGATTACGGGAGGTGACGCGGTCGAGCATGGTCCAGTGACAGATCCGGCACCCATGGTCGATCTCGGCGCGACGCTGCGGGCGCTGCGCCGGCATGCCGACCTGAGCCAGCGGGAGCTGGCCGAGAAGTCGGGGGTGCCGCAGAGCACCATCGCGCGGATCGAGTCGGGGCGGACGGTCGACCCCGGGTTCCGCACGGTCGAGCAACTCGTCAGGGCGGCGTCCGGCCGGTTCGGTTGGTTGTCAGCCGCACCGCGCGAGGAGCTGTCCGGCGGGGCCGAGGAGGTGTCCGGCGGGGCCGAGGAGCTACCTGGCGGGGTGCTGCCGGCCGTGCCGCACGAGGAGCTTCGGGACGGCGCGGGGCGGCATTGCCCCGCGCACCTGGACGCCCGGGAGGTACGGGAGCCGAAGGACTGGCCGGGCGCCTGGTGGGCGCACGTCTACCACCTGCCGCCCGAGCGGTGGCTGACGCCGTTGCCCGCCGTCACCTATGAGCGGAACCGGGAACGCCGGGACCGGAGCCGTCGGAGGGAGCGGGTCCGGCGCGAGGTCCGGGTGCGGCGCGTCGGCGGCGACGAGCTGCCGGCGACGGCCTGGCGTCTGGTCGCCGAGCTGCCCGACGGCGAGCTGGTTGGCGAACTTCGGGCGCACGAGCGCAGCGTGGACCTTCTGCTGGGCCACGACCTCGGCGATCAGCGGGAGCTGCTGCTCGACGGCGTGCTGGTCGCCGCCGAGTACCGAAGGCTCGGCATCGGGCGCCGACTGATCGACCTGCTCGGCACGGAGATGGACCGGGTCGGCGTCACCACCGTCCACGCGATCGCCGATTTCGGCGGGATCCCCTTCCTGCTCGCCTGCGGCTACCGCCTCGAGGCCAGTCGACCCGCAGCGCTCCGGCTCGACCGGCCCGTCAGCGCAGCGCCCGGGCAGCCGCCGTCAGGGCGGTGAACGCCTCCCGCATCCGCCACGACCCCCTGTCCCGGGGGCCGATCGGGTTGGAGATGGTGCGCAGCTCGACGAAGGGCAGACCGGCGTGCGCGGCGGCCACCGCCACGCCGTACCCCTCCATGGCCTCGGCCACCGCGTCCGGGTGACGATCGGTGAGGGCGCGGGTGCTCGCGGCCGTGCCCGTCACCGTGCTGACCGTCAGCACCGCGCCGACGACTGCCTCCGGCAGCGCCGCCCGCAGGCCGCCCAGCAGCCCGGGGTCGGCGTCGACAGTCGGCCCGCCGCCCAGCAGCTCCGGCGGCATGCCCAGCTCGTCGACCGGGATGAAGCCCTCCGGCGACTCCGCGCCCAGGTCGGCGGCGACGCTCCGGGTACCGAGCACCGTCGCGCCCACCGCCACCCGACCGGCGAAGCCGCCACCGATCCCGGCGCTCACCACCGCCCGGTACGGGCGACCGGCTGCCTCGGCCAGCGTCAGCAGCCGCGCGGTGGCGGCACCGGCCACCGCCGGACCGACCCCGACCGGCCGTACGGTCACCGTCGGGTCGGTGAGGCCGGCCCGGATCGCCTCGGCCTCGGCCGGCACGGCGGTCAGCACCAGCAGATTGGTCACGACACCGACCCCGGGGACTCCCGCCGCTGCTCGTCGTCGGTCCCGCCGGGCCGCGCCACCGCCGAGGAGGGCCGGTAGATGTGGTACCCGGGCGGTGCCAGCGCGCTGTCGTCGGGGGCGCGGTGGCCGGTCGGCGCCGGTGAGGTCGGCGCGGCCTGGGCGGCGGCCGCCGTGGCGGCGTCCTCCGCCGGGTCCGGGCCGCGCACACCCGCGTCCCGCCGAGCGGCGGCCGGACCCGGCCCGCCGCCGTCCGGCCCGGCCGGGTCCGCCGCACCGCGGGCCTCCGCCGGGCTGCGGGCCTGCGTCGCACCGCGGGCTTCCGTCGCGCTGCGGGCCTCCGCCGGGCCGTGGGCCTCTCCCGGGTCGGGGGGCGCGGCCTGCGCCGCCTCGTCGCGCTCGGCCAGTTCCTCGTCGGTGAGCGGGCGGCCGATCAGTCGTTCGCCGCGCAGCCGGCCGGCGACCACGATGCCCCGGGCGGCGGCGAGCACGCCCACCCCGGCGGCGACCGCGACGCCCACCCGCCCCTCGAACGGCACCAGGCCGAGACCGCCACCGGCCACGAAGGCCAGCATCAAGGCGGTCTCCGAGTGGGCGAAGGAGCTGGCCCGCAGCCGCTCCGGGATGCGCTCCTGGATCGAGGCGTCCACGGCCAGCTTGGCGATTCCGCTGCTCATCGCGGCCACCAGGCAGAGCACCGCGACCATCGGCAGGGAGAACTTCAACGCCGCCAGGACCGCCACCCCGGCCACGATGACCATCGTGCTCGACTGGATCGCGGCGGGCCGGTGTATGCGCAGCCGGGTGCCCAGCGCGGTGGCCAGGAAGCCGCCGACCGCCAGCGCCCCGCCGACCAGGCCCAGCGCCGCCTGGTCGTTGAGCTCGCGACCGAAGAAGTCGGTGTCCAGATCGCCCTTCTTCAGCGCGAACGCGAGGAAGAGCAGCAGGAAGCCGTAGAGCGCGCGCGGCGCCGCCGCGCCGATCAGGGTGGCGATCACCAGGCGGCCGGCCGGACGCCCCCGGCCGAGGGGCCGGTCCCCGTCGCGGCGCAGCGCCCGCAGCGGACGGGGCACCCGCTCCGGCGGGTCGGAATCCGCCCGGGGTGGCAGCCGTAGCGCGATCACCATGCCGACCAGGAAGATCACCGAGGCGACCCGGAGCGGCCACTGCGGCCCGAACCAGAAGGCGGCCAGCCCGATCGGCACCACCAGCGCGCCGGCCACCGTGCCGTAGACGCTGGCCCGGGCACCGACCTGGGACAGGCCGAGCCCCTCGGGCAGCAACCGCGGCACGGCCGCCGAGCGGGCCACCCCGTACGCCCGGGAGAGCGCGAGCACGCCGAACGCGGCGGGGTAGAGCCCGAAGCCGCCGATGTAGTCCGAGATCAGCCAGGCCAGGAACGCCCGGCCGAGCATGGTGGTGGCCAGGGCGTACCGGCGGCCGTGCCGGAAGTGGTCGAGCAGCGGGCCGACCACCGGCGCGAGCATGGCGAACGGCACCATCGTGACGAGCAGGTAGAGCGCCACCTTGCTGCGCGCCTCACCGAGCGGGACGTCGAAGAAGATCGTCCCCGCCAAGCCGATCGCGATCAGCGTGTCACCGGCGCAGGAGACCGCGTGCAGATCGAAGAGGCGGACCATGCCGACCTCGCCGCCGGCGCCCTTGGCCCGGGCCGATCCGGCCCGCCGGGTCATCCAGCGTCCGCCACTGACCGAACCGCGGAAGAGCAGACGGACGGCGCGAATGCCCGTGCCGACGGTCCGTCCGAGCACGGACCGCCCGGAGCGGGAGGAGAGCGGCATGTGCACCATCCTCGCCCATCTGATCCACGCCCGTCGCGCCACCGGGGTAAGACGTCATCGGGGAGTCCCTGTCGGGCGGCGACGAGCATGGGGAACAATGGACGGGTGACCAGGCCCGCCTCCTCCCGCGCCGCCCGCCTCGACCAGGTCTGCGCCGCCGCCGTCGACCTCGCCCGCGACGCCATCACCGAGGTGGAGCCCTCCGACGTCGGCGACCACCTGCGCGCCGTCGCCGAGGGCGACCGGGTCGTCACCCACTACTTCGAGTGCAAGCTCGCCGGCTACCGCGGCTGGCGGTGGGCGGTCACCGTGACCCGGGTGCCGCGCAGCAAGCACGTCACGGTCTGCGAGACCGTGCTGCTGCCCGGCTCGGACGCGCTGCTCGCCCCGGGCTGGCTGCCCTGGCAGGAGCGGCTCAAGCCGGGCGACCTCGGCCCCGGCGACCTGCTGCCCACCGCGCCGGACGACGAGCGGCTCGCCCCCGGCTACCTGCTCTCCGACGACCCGGCGGTGGAGGAGGTCTCCTGGGAGCTCGGCCTCGGCCGGCCCCGGGTGCTGTCCCGGGAGGGGCGCACCGATACCGCCCAGCGCTGGTACGACGGCGACCACGGCCCGGCCGCGCCGATCTCGGTGGCCGCGCCCGCCGCCGCCCGCTGCGGCACCTGCGGTTTCTACCTGCCGCTGGCCGGCGCGCTGCGGCAGTCCTTCGGCGCCTGCGGGAACTTCTACGCCCCGGACGACGGCCGGGTGGTCAGCGCCGACCACGGCTGCGGCGCACACTCCGAGGCCGTGGTCGAGGCGGCGGAGTCCCCGGTCGACGAGATGCCGACGATCTACGACGACAGCGCGGTGGAGGCCGTGTCGGTCAGTCGCGCGCCGGGCTCGGTGGAGACGGGCGAGCCGGCGGAGCCGTACGGCCACTCCTGACGGTCAGCCCCGCGGGGCGGATTCGCGGCGGCGGCGCCGGTTGGCGTCGTGCCGCATCATCACGGCCAGGCCGGGAAAGCCCCACAGGAAACCAGCCAGGCAGATCCAGAGCCAGTTCTGGTGCCCGTGCTCGGTGAGCCAGCCCCGGAAGAAGACCAGCAGGACCAGGCCCACCACCGCCCAGGCGATCAGCCCGGCCACCGCGAACGGGACCATCGGCGGGTCGAGCGGCTCGGGCCGCGGCGCTTGCTGCTGGGGCACGGGCAAAGCGTACGCGATCAACTTTTGCTGCCCGCCCCTGATCTGGGACGATGCGCGCGACAACGGAAGATCACCTGCGAGGGACCTGATGGCCATTGCGCCGCCGGACAACGGCACTCCACCCGATCCCGCCCACCCCCGCACCGGTTTCGACCGGTTCTTCGAGATCTCCGCCCGTGGTTCGACGCTGAGCCGCGAGGTACGGGGTGGTCTGGCCACCTTCTTCACGATGGCGTACATCGTGGTGCTGAACCCGCTGATCCTGGGCGGTGCCGTCGACGGCGACGGCCAGAAGCTCTCGATCCCCGCACTGGCCGCCGCGACCGCCCTGGTCGCCGGCCTGATGACGATGCTGATGGGAGTCGTCGGACGATTCCCGATGGCGCTGGCCGCCGGCCTCGGCGTGAACGCGCTGGTCGCGTACGAGATCGCCCCGGAGATGACCTGGGCGGACGCGATGGGCCTGGTGGTGATCGAGGGTGTGATCATCGGCGTGCTGGTCCTCACCGGCCTGCGTACCGCGGTCTTCCGCTCGGTTCCCACCCAGCTGAAGACGGCGATCGGCGTCGGTATCGGTCTCTTCCTCACCATCATCGGCCTGGTCGACGCCGGCTTCGTCCGGCGGCTCCCGGACGCCGCCAACACCACCGTGCCGGTGGGCCTGGGCATCAACGGCAGGATCGTCAGCTGGCCGATGCTGGTCTTCGTGGTCGGCCTGCTGGTGACCCTGGTGCTGGTGGTACGCCGGGTGCGCGGCGCGATCCTGATCGGCATCCTGGCCTCGACCGTGCTGGCGGTCGTCGTGGAGGCGATCGCCAACGTCGGGCCGTCCTTCGTCGACGGCAAGCCCAACCCCAAGGGCTGGTCGCTGAACGTGCCGGAGCTGCCCAAGCAGGTGGTGGACCTGCCCGACCTGTCGCTGCTGGGCAACTTCAACGTGCTGGACTCGTGGAGCCGCGCCGGCTGGCTGGTGCCGCTGATGTTCGTCTTCACCCTGCTGATCACCGACTTCTTCGACACCATGGGCACGATGGTGGCGATCGGCCAGGAGGGGGACATGCTCGACGAGCGGGGCACCCCGCCGCGGGCCAAGGAGATCCTGCTGGTCGACTCGATCGCCGCGGCGGCCGGTGGCGCGGCGAGCGTCTCCAGCAACACGTCGTACATCGAGAGCGCCGCCGGTGTGGCGGAGGGTGCCCGGACCGGCGTGGCCAACCTGGTCACCGGCGCCCTGTTCCTGCTGGCGATGTTCCTGGCGCCGCTGTCGGTGGTGGTGCCCTTCGAGGCGGCCTCGACGGCGCTGGTGGTGGTCGGCTTCCTGATGATGACCGCGGTACGCACCATCGACTGGACCGACTACGAGATCGCCATTCCGGCGTTCCTCACCATCACCTTCATGCCGTTCACCTACTCGATCTCCAACGGCATCGGCGCCGGCGTCATCAGCTACGTGGTGCTGAAGCTGGCCAAGGGGAAGGCGCGGGACATCCACCCACTGCTGTACGGGGTGGCCGCGCTCTTCGTGCTCTACTTCCTGCGCGGGCCGATCGAGTCCGTGGTGCTGTAGCTCCACTCGCCGCTCCGGGCCGGGGCCGAAATCGGGTACCCGGCCCGGAGCAGCACAAACTCCCTCGTGAGCGTGGTCATATCGCATGTCGTTAGCCAGGCTCATTAGTTATGCTAACTACTGTGACGGAGCGGACGGTGACGGCGAAAAGCGTGCCACCGGCGCAGCTGGCCCCCCAGCTGCGTGATGCGATCACCCGACTCAACCGGCGGGTCCGACAGGCCCGCCCGGTCGGCGACCTGACGGTCACCCAACTCTCCGCGCTCACCAGCCTGAAGCTGGCGGGCGCGCTGACGCCCCGGGAACTGGCCGACGTCGAGCGGGTGCAGCCACCGACGATGACCAAGATCGTCGCGAAGTTGGAGGAGCGCGGCCTCGTGCAGCGCACCCCCCACCCGACCGACGGTCGTCAGGTCATCCTGGCGGCGACCGAGGGGGGACGGGCCGTGCTCGACCAGTTCGAGCGGGCCCGCGACGAGTGGCTGGCCAGCCGGCTGGCCGCGCTCGACGAGGACGAACGCGACACGCTGCGGCGGGCCGCCGAGATCCTCCAGCAGCTCGCCAGGGCCTGACCGCACCCGTACCTCGGGGTCCGCACCGTCCGCCGTGGATGAGGCGTACCACCGAGGAGGCGCACCAAGAGTGCAGGCGAAGCTGAGCACGATGTTCCAGTCCCTACAGGTCCGTAACTACCGGCTATTCGCATCCGGGCAGCTGATCAAGCTGATCGGCGTCTGGATGATGTTCATCGCCCAGGACTGGCTCGTCCTCGAGCTCTCCGACGACTCCGCCACCGCGCTCGGGGTGGTGACCGCACTCCAGTTCACCCCGGTGCTGCTGCTCACCCTGCTCTCCGGCCGGCTCGCCGACCGGTACGACAAGCGGCTGCTGCTCTTCGTCGCCAACGCCTTCTGGACGGTCCTCGCGCTCGCCATGAGCGTGCTGGTCCTCACCGACCTGGTCCAGCTCTGGCACGTCTTCGCCTTCGCCGCCCTGCTCGGCGTCGCCAACGCCGTCGAGACCCCGGTCCGGCAGGCGTTCGTCTCCGAGCTGGTGGGCATGTCGCTGCTGCCCAACGCGCTCTCGCTCAACGCGGCGGTGTTCAACTCGGCGCGGATCGTCGGCCCGGCCGTGGCCGGTCTGGCCATCGCCGCCTTCGACGTCGGCCCGGTGTTCCTCTTCACCGCGGTCAGCTCGATCGCCCCGCTGGCCACCGTGGTGCGGATGCGCCCCGCCGAACTGCACCGCAAGGACCTGCCGCCGGTCGGTGAGCGCGACTCGGCCAAGGTGATCGACGGGCTGCGCTACGTCTTCCGCCGGCCCGACCTGCTGCTGCCGATGGCGGTGATGTCGGTGGTCGGGATGACCCTGTTCAACTTCCAGCTCACCCTGGCCGCGCTGGCCAAGACCGTGTTCCGCACCGGCGCCGCCTCGTTCGGCCTGTTCAGCACCGCGCTGGCGATCGGGGCCCTGGTCGGGGCGCTGTCCGGCACCGGTCGGCGCAGCCGCCCCTCGGTCTGGCTGGTGCTCGGCGCGGCGGTCGGCTGTGCCGTCTTCGGCACCCTGGTCGGGCTCGCGCCGGCGTACTGGCTGGTGGTGGCGCTGCTGCTGCCCACCGGCTTCTTCATGGTCTTCTTCGCCCAGGCCGCCAACCAGCGGGTCCAGCTCGGCGTCGACGCCGCCTTCCGGGGCCGGGTCATGGCGCTCTGGGTGCTGGTCTTCCTCGGCACCAACCCGGTCGGCGCCCCACTGATCGGCTGGGTCGCCGAGACCTACGGCGCCGGGGCGAGCATCTGGATCGGTGGCCTCATCTCGCTGGCCACCGCGCTGCTCGCGCTGGCCTGGCAGCTTCGCCGCTCCGGGGCCCGGCTGCGCTTCCGGGTGCTGCCGATGCCCCGCTTCTACGTGGTCCCGTCGCTCGACCGCTGAGCGCCGCGCCGCCGGCCCGCCCCGCCATCCGCCGGGAGCGGGCCGGTTTCGTGTTCGGATACCGGCATTCCGGTAGCGGGAGCCAGGCGTGGGGCTTAGCGTCGATGTGTGGCAGGCGGTGGCGCACTGGCGCTGGTACTCGCGTTCCTCGCGGTGGCATGCCTGCCCGCGGCGTTCGCCCTGCTCTTCTGTCTCGACGAGATCATCGACCGGGTCGCCTGCGGCTGGGCCGAGTGGCGCGACGGGCGCCGCGAGCGCCGCACCATCGCCCGGCTGGATCGGGCGGTCGAGGCGGACGCCCTCACCCGGGAGATCGACCTGACCCAGCTCGACCGGGCCGACCGGCAACCCCTGGAACGCATCGCCGCCGACCTGCGCCGCCTCGGCGGGCACCGGCTCGCCGCCCGCGGCCGTTCGGTGGTCTGGCACACCTCGGTCATCGACGCGTACGACGACCGGCTCCGGGCCGCCTGCCGGGCGCTGGGGATCACCGAGCACCTGACCGAGCTGACCGGCGTCGACCGGGAGATCGAGCGGGTGCGGGTAGAGGGGCTGCTGGTCCAGGCGGGGCTGGTGCTGCCGGCCGCCGCCGCCGGCCGCCGACCCCGCCACCGGTGGGCGTGAGACTCTTCGTCGCGGTCTATCCGCCGCCCGCCGTGGTCGCCGACCTGACCGACCGGATCGCCGGGCTGCGGGTCGGCGCCGCGTCCGCCGCCGGGATCAACGTACGCCTCGCCGACCCGGCGAACCTGCACGTCACGCTCGCCTTCCTCGGCGACGTCGAGGCGGACCGCCTGGTCGACGTGGAGAGCACGCTCGGGCTCGCCGCCGAGACGTCCCGCGCCGGACGGGACGGCGCGCCCCGGCTCCGGCTCGGCGGGGGCGGCCGGTTCGGCCGGGGCCGCTTCACCGTCCTCTGGGTGGACCTGCTCGGCGACGTCGAGGCGCTGCACGTGCTGGGCCGGCTGATCCGGATGGGGCTGCGCCGCAACCGCCTCCCGCACGACGAGAGGCCGTTCCGCCCGCATCTGACCATCGCCCGCCCCGGCGACCGGATCGACCCCGCCGACGTGGAGGCCGACCGGGTCGCGCTCGGCGACTACACCGGGCCGG